>NZ_CALFQK010000071.1:0-12356 GCF_937921195.1 uncultured Salinicola sp. | reverse complement strand
CTAGTATCCGCCACCGGGTAGGGAACCGGTGCGGCGTTCATCAGGCCGTCCGGCAGCGTCGCTTTCGCGACCTGCTTGCTGGCGGCATTTCTCCGGGCCGGCTTCCTCGCCATGTTCGGTTCTCCTAAGCTGGTTTTTCCGGGCATCGATCAATCCCGACTATCGAGGCGATAGCGGCTGTATGCATCTCGTCTTGTGAGCCGTGGGCCCAGAGCTCGTGCTCCCCTTCCGCTCGCGTAGACCTCGCTGGCCAACCACGCCTGCTCCTCGAGAAGACGGAATTGCATGACCTCACGCCACCAGACCTGTGCCTTCGAATCCCAACGGTAGCCACGCATCCGCAAAGCATCCTTGGTCGAGAACGCCGAGCCGACGGCTTCAACGAGGAAACTTTCGCATGAAGAGCTGCCATCGAGCTCGTAAAGCAGCGGGCGACCATCGGTCCGCTCGTGGCGCAGAAGCTGGATGAGTGCGTCGACATCCCCCTGCGCTCGATGGGCATCATAAAACCATCCTGCCTGCGCGCACAGCCAGCCGAGCGACCGACCTTCGAAGCCAGCCGCCGCCCAGTCGATCTCCACGCATGAGCAAGCCCACTGCTTGGTCGGCAAGTCGGTGAGGCGCTTCTCCACCATGGGGCGGTCGAACGCGGCGTTGTGGGCTATGACAAGATCGGCGGATGAGATGATATCGGTCGCCACCCTGTCGTCGATCCGACGCCCGACGAGATCTTGGTCCGTTATGCCGGTGATCCGAATCACATCTTCGGGCAGCGGAACGCCAGGATCCTCGCGCCAGCACCACGCCCGACCAATCTCAGTGATGTGCCCACCGGGATCATACCTGAAACGTCGCACCGCTAGTTCGATGACCCTATCGTTCTCGAGATCCAGCCCGGTCGTCTCCACGTCGAGGACGGCAGCCACGCGCTGAGGGTCGTCCGGATCGCCGAAGCCGGTCTCGCCGACACGAAGGTCGACACGGCGCAATTGGCGTATATTGGACTGCGCCGGTTCAACCATGTCCGCTCTCCAAGGATGCCGAATGGTCGAAGAGCAGTCGATCCATCACGGCCGGATCGGCGTCGAGGCCAAGACCCAGGCCGTGAAGGAGGATCGCCTTCGAGCAGGCGCTGCGCTCCATGCAGGCTTCGATCGGCGCGCGGCCTTCGAAAAGCTCGAGCGGCGAGACCATCCAGCCTACCGGATCCTCCGCCAAGCCGTCCCGCTGCATTCGGGCGCCGGTCTCTGCAGCCACGCATGCGATCCGGACGAGCGCGACGCGGTGAACAGCCAATATGCCGCCACTTTCGTCCTCAAGCGGATCGAGCGCCCAGTTCACCGGGTCCTGCTCGAAATGAGGGTCGAAGTCGTAATCCGCGGTATCGCTCATGGCACCGCTCCTCACGTTCCGCGCCGGACCTACCGGCGCCTCGCACGAGCAACATAGCACATCGATTCAATACTTCAATAGCTATTGAAGCATCGAATTAACTTGTCGGTCGGGATGGCTGACGCTATCTGCAGGAGAATGGAAAAGATGGATGTCGTCGCGAAGCTCAGTGCCCTTGCCCAGCCGACCAGGCTGGAGATATTCCTCGCGATAGCCAGCGCTCCGAATGGCATAACCTCGACCGACGTGGCCGAGCAGACGGACACGATGCCGAACAATGCATCGGTCCACCTGTCGATCCTGCGCAATGCCGGCCTCGTCCGTTCCAGCAAAAGCGGTCGAAGTGTAACCTACCGAGCCGAACTGGACGCATTGCGGTCCTTATCTGATTTCCTGCGCTCGGCACCCGACTGAGGCGATTTTCCCTCTACTGCGACTAAAGAAAAACGGAGGAGCATTGCGAAAGAAAGGGCCCTCTGCAGATGCTGGGTTCGGTCGTAGACCTGACAATGGTGTGTGAGCTCCTGCACCCTACTCGTGATTTTAGGAGCAGATCGATTGGGAAGACCACACCGGGACGCATGGTGAATTCAGGCGGCGACTTGAAGGGTGAGCATAGGTCCGATTCAGTCAAATCGGACAGGAACATTTACGATGCATTCGGATGGAATGGAAGCGGACTGGACAGGAGTGACCAGTCACGCAATCCTAGGTGGCCGACGGTGAAAGACCAGATGTCCTGGACACTTCGCCCAGGAGCTAGACGCGGGCCAGTTGATCGTCGATGTAAGACAGCGTGCGCGACAGCCACCTGCTGATCTGTTGGACGTTCTCAGGATGGTGAGCATGGGCATCACCGGGGCTGGTCCGCCACCAGGGGGCGGCGCTAGCGAAATGCACCGCCGCAATCGCTCGTGAGGACACTACGGTCGTCACTTCAGGTATGTTCGATACCGCCGAACCGAATTCCCGCACCGTTGGCTCGGTCTGTTCCGCACGTATCAGATTGGCCATCAGCGCTGCCTCGTCGGCTGCGCCCTCCGCTGCAAGGCTCTCCAGCGCGTCAAACTGCCAGTGCGGATGGCCGGCGTCTCCCGCCTGATAATCCCAGCCCTTATCCGCCTTGACGAGACCGGCCCACTCGGCGCGAAACATCTGCGGCTTGGGTTCTACCCCCTCATATCCGAAGTGGATGGTCGCGCCTGAGGACCGAAATAAGAATACCTTGGTCTTGCCGGCTTTTTCCAACAACCATTCCTCGCGATAGCCCAGCCAGGCAAACAGACTACCACCGAGATCCTTGATCGGCACGACGAACACGTCAGCGCCCCTATTTCTAGATGTCCGTTCGGCGCCAGCGCTTCGGGCGACACCGAAAGCAACAATTCCTCCCTGGTCTTCGCGCTCTAGGGTGACACCCTTCGAAAGGCTCGCCTTGGAAAGCGCTGTCTGAGTCGCGAGGCGATGAGCCTCCAGATCATCGAC
Source organism: uncultured Salinicola sp. (assembly GCF_937921195.1). Lineage (NCBI taxonomy): Bacteria > Pseudomonadati > Pseudomonadota > Gammaproteobacteria > Oceanospirillales > Halomonadaceae > Salinicola > uncultured Salinicola sp. The sequence continues at coordinate 9,479 of NZ_CALFQK010000071.1, read as the reverse complement.
CTTGATCCTGAACGGCCTCACCGGTCAGAGATCCTCGAAGAGCGCCTCGCCGTAGAGGCTTCGGACAACGGAACTGACCTGTGCCCGCCATTCCGAATCCTGGGGCGCCATGTGCGTTCCGAGGCGAGTAAGCTGATTCAACCTCGCCCCGACCCGTTCATCGCGCGCTGCCGAAACGAGATCAGGGACCGGGACCTGGTTCACGAAACGCGGGCTGAGGTCATATTGCCCTCCTCCGACATACGACGAAAACAAGCGCAGAACAGTGTGGAAGGGCTCGGAATTGAACAGTGCTGCAAACGCGGGAAGCAACTCTGGCAGGATCGTGGTCGCGGACGTCGCATCCAGATCGTACGCTCCTTCATCGTCAATGCTCACGCTGTCGGCATCGGTCGCTTCGGTTCGCGGGAACCACGCATAGCCTTGAACGACCGCGTAGAAGCCCTTGGGATCCAGAGCGAAGCTTCCGGGCGCCCCGAAATATTTCGAGACGATGCGCGGAGCGTCGCTCGCGCTCCAGCTCCGTCGCTCGGAAAGCCCCCACCAGTCCTCCCGGCCGGCCCGCACGATACTCGATCTGGCCGCTAGTTCCGCCCGATAGGGTGCGAGGTACGTGGCGTGGAACTCCGGCACCTTGCTCCTGAGATCCTCTTCATCAACAATCCGCTTACGATCCCCGTCATTCGGGTAGAAGAGCCACTTATCCGGCGTCAACTTTCCGTCGATGAGATTGTCGCTCGTCATCGCAGGCCTGAACCAAGTCCGCTCGGCGGGCGGCAGCTTCGAGTGTTCGACCGCAGATACGAGGAACACGCCGTTCCGACCTGTCCTGATCCCCTGCCGGACGTCAAACAACTCCCCTATCCGGCGCGTCGCGCCAAGCTTCTGCAAGCGGTGCAGCGCCTCTGCGGCCGCCGGCGGCACGAGGCGCCAGGTCGTTCCTAAGAAAGCATTGGAAGGGATGGGATACACGTGCCAGCGACCTCGCCGGTCGTCGACCGGAGCGACGCCGCGGCGCACCGCCCGGAACGCGTCTCCTGTTGACTGTGCTGTGTCTCCCGCGATCATGGCGAGTGCTGGCGTCTCGGAATCGGCCTTCCCGCTCCGCAGCACGAGGCCCGCGACCTGCACCGTTGCATGGCGGAACAATCCGTAGTCACCGAGAAAGGCCAGCATGCGCACATCCGTTCGCTCGATCAGACTTGCGCGCCACTTCTCCGCCGCCAGAAGTGTCAGCAAGCTTGCGGGCAGTAGAGCACCAAGCACACCTCCGGGCATGAGTGCTGAAAGTGCCCGAAGCACGAACACCATACTGAGGTCCGCACGGCCCTGCAAAAGCCCTCCCATCAACTCGCGAGTGAGTTCTCGCTCTGCAGCCGGCATGGCGTTCCAGGAAAGGAACGGCGGGTTCATGAGCAGGACGTCGCATCGGGGCAAGTCAGCCCGAAGGGAGTCAGCCACGGCCAGATCGATACGAAGCCCGCCGTCTGGTGACCAATCGGAAGCAGCGAGTGCTAGAACGAAGCGAGCCATCGACACGGCGGGTTCCGAGATGTCGCGCCCGATCACACTGAGCTTGCCCTGGAAACCCATCCTGCGGATGGTGCGGATGGCCTCGTAGAGGAACGAGCCCGAACCGCAGGCTGGATCCATCACGGTCAGCTCCCGCCGCGAACGAATATCGCCGAGTTCGGACAGAGCACGCTCTGCGATCGTGCGGGCCAATGGCGGGGGAGTGAAGTGGGCAGTTCCGCGAGTCTCCCGTTTCGCCGTAGCGGGGCCGATCCAGCCAAGCAGGTCAGGCATCGACGTTTGGCCCAAGGCGAAATGGGCTTCCTGGAATATCTCGCTGCCAGCATGGCGGATCGCGAGATCCGGTTGAAGGCCCAACAAGTCGCTCCTGCGCGCCTGTCCGGCCGCCTCCGCGACCAGCATCTCGCGGCTGGTGCCAGGCAGCGCGTCCAGAAGTTCGCGGCCAATCCCCGGTAAGTGCTTGCGCCCGCCGATCTCCATGCCTTCAGCGAGCAGGGCCAGGAAGACATTGACGCTTTCTGCATCGGGCATCTCTGCAGCGGCTACCGCTGAACGTGTCTTCCTGAAAAGCTCGACCAGTTCCTCGGTGACGCGCTTGTTAGATCGAACCCGATCGGCGACGAGATACTTGTAGAACGCGTCAAGTCGGTCATGCACGCTGGACAAGGAGAACAGCTCGGGTGTCTTGGCGTCCCAGCGCGTGACCGCAACACGATCGGGGGTAACCGTGACATGGTGAGGCACACCGCTCGACCAAGCCCATTCGGCGGCGCGACGGTCCCGCCACAGTTCCTCGCGCGTGAGGGAGATCGCGAAGCTGCCAAGCCCCCCATCAAGCAGGACTTGGTGGCTTCCATCCCCTTCGATCTCGTCGCTGAATAGCGGCACGGGAGCCAGCCCGAGATCACAGGCCCACCGATCGGCGACCTTGACGTCGTCGATCGCTCCGGTGCTGTGAATTCCCGTTGCCATACAACGCCGATATCAGCGGAACGAATCGACTACAAGCAGTAACTCGCAAGCACGATGCCCCACGAGTCAAGTCTGTCGCGTCATGCCGGCATCCTGTCCGGTGACCGGTCGGGAACATCTGAGTGCGCGGCGAAGCGCGGAGGGCAAATTGCGAGACTCACGCGATACCTTCGCACGCACCACTAAGGGGTCCTGCGGCTCCGGGGAGCGTTGGTTCTCTGTGACCACCGTCAACTGGCAGATCGAGCTTCAGCGGATCTGCGGCGAAGCCTACACATTAAGATGCCTCAAGGATGAGCGACGGCGTATGCTCGCGTTGGTCTGCGCCACAGCGGAGACAACCTTTCCCAACTTTGAGCTATGAAATCTAATTCGGTCAATATATTGGTATCCGCTAGGGGCGGGCTACGGGAGTGGTCTGCAAGGGGGGCAAGATGAAAATCATATTCTGGTCGATCGCCGCCGCGATTGCGATCCTGATGTCCTTCGCTTCGCCGGCACACGCTCAAGAGCGATCCGCGGTGAAACAGGGTTTCGAACTCGAAGCTAACAGCGGGAAACGGATCCTCGTCTTCCGGCCCGCTGTGAGCGTTGGCTCCCAATCCACGGGCGGGATGTTCGAGCCGAACGCGGACTGGACCGAGCAGGCCAAGAGCAACATCCAGGTGGCGCTCGAAGAACTCCAGGCGCGGCTAGGCAACGAGGTCGTCGAAGCGCCGGAAGCCTTCGGGGAAGACGCCCGAGCCGTTGAGGAGCACATGGCCCTGTTCGCCGCCGTGTCGCAAGCGGTCATCGAGTACCAATTCTTCGTCGGCAACCGACTGCCGACCAAGAAGAAGGACAACAAGGCGGACGTCTTCGACTGGTCGCTCGGCGACGGAGTGGCCGACCTACCAGGAGCAGAAAGTGCCGACTACGGCCTCTTCATCTTCAACAAGGATGCCTACGGTTCGACGGGCCGCAAGATCCTCCAGGCAGTCGCCCTGCTAGGGCCAGGGATCGCGGTGAAATCCGGCGAACACCTTGGCTATGCCGGTCTCGTCGATCTGAGGACGGGGGACCTCCTTTGGCTCAACGCCGATGGCGCGATGGGCGGAGACGTGCGCGAAGCGGAAGGATCCCAGAAGCGGGTCAGGCAGCTTCTGGAGGAATTCCCCGGCAGCGACATCGGGAAGGAATGAGCGTGATCCGCTCATCCATACTCGCGGCGGGATTGCTCGCAGGCGCATCGACCGCATCAGTCGCCGCCGAACCTGCCCCGCTCCCTCCGCCCTTCGAAGGCTACTACCAGCCGCAAGGTGTCGACGAGATCGGCCTGTGGCGCGAGGACGACGAGAGCGAGCGTCGGCTCGCCGCCTCCCCACTCGTCATCCAGGACGAGAAGCTGAGCGGCTATCTCAAGGAGGTCCTCTGCCGCGCAGTCGGAGACGATCGCTGCGGCACCGCGCGGATCTATGTGATGCGGGAACCGACCTTCAACGCGACCATGTCGCACAACGGCACCATGCGCGTCTTCAGCGGCCTCCTCCTGCGGATGCGCAACGAGGCGGAACTGGCAGCGGTGCTCGGTCACGAGTTCGGCCATTTCGAGAGCCGTCACGGTCTCAACCGCTTCAAGGCGGCTCGGAACGGAACCGACCTGCTCGCCTGGGGCGTGCTGCTGGCGAGCATGTCGCCGAGCTACGACGCTCGCCGCACATATGAGTCACTCGAGATCTCGGTATACGGAAACCTGTACCGCTACGGCCGCGACCACGAGCGCGAAGCGGACCTGCTCGGTCTGGGCTACCTCAACCGGAGCACGCTCGCTCCTCAGGCCGCATCGAACGTCTGGCAGAACCTCATGGGCGAGATGGAGGCGTCGGCGGTCGCGCGAGGCCTGAAGAAGCCGAAGTTCAACGCGATCGCCTTCACCGCGTCGCATCCGCCAACGAGCGAGCGCGCTACCTACCTCGCCGCTCTCGCAGCTCCTGAAGGGGCTGGTCGAGATTATGGTGCCGAGCGCTATCAGGAAGCGCTGTCGGCGTGGCTCCCGGTCTTCCTGGAGGACCAGATCAAGCTGAACGATTTCGGCGGTAGCGAATACATCATCGACAATCTCGCCAAGGACGGTTGGACCGCCCAGCTGTGGCACGCGCGAGGCGAGCTCTATCGCACCCGAGGCAATCAGCGTGACCTCGTCAACGCGGTCGAGTTCTATTCGAACGCCATCGCTCTCGATGACAGTCTCGCGGCCGCACATCGCGGTCTCGGTCTCTCGCTGTTCAAGACCGGAGAGCGGACGCGGGCCCAGCGGGAACTCGCCCGCTATCTCGAACTCGCACCAAATGCCGACGATGCGAAGATGATCGGCATGATGCTGCCCAAGGAGCCTTTTCAATGAGTTCTCGTTTCTTACGTTCCTGGGCGATCGCGGGCCTAGCTGCACCCGTTCTCGCGCTGGCCGCCGCGCCTGCCGACGCCCACAAGCTCCGGGAGAAGGGTAATACGGTCGACGTCGCGGATTCCGACGTGGTGGTCACTCCCTCGCGGGACTGGAACCGCCTGAACGGAAAGATCGGCAAGCGGACCGAAACCTGGACGCTAGATGGCGAACAGCTCAACGACGTCACCTTCTTCGGAGGCATCGAGGCCGGCGATCCGCTAGTGAAGGAGCGGAACAAGAAGCACGATCCACTGCCCAAGTTCACCTCGTCCACGCTGCTGATCGAAGTGCCGGAACTCCTTGAAGGGACCTATCGCACCTACAAGGATCTCGCTGCTTTCCAGATCTTCTCGGTCGAGCCCGGCCAGTTCCTCGGATCGGAAGGCGTGCACTTCACCTACGAATACACCGATCTCGACCAGCTGACGAGAAAGGGCGAGGCCAGGGCCGCGATCATCGAGGGACGGCTCTTCATGCTGACCTTCGATGCACCCCGCCTCCACTATTTCGATCGCACGGTCGGGGATTTCCGGGCGCTGGCCGACACCGCTACCCTGCGTTGAGCAATGCCGCCAGGCGACGCGGACCGGGAGCGGAAGGAGATTGCGCCAGTGGACGCTGACGCTCGCGCACCGGGAAGGTCAGCGCGTCGGAGCTGAACCGGTCGCAGACGTAGCGTCCGATCGCGAATGGGGCATCGTTCGTAAGGGGCGGATCATGCCGGCGTGAGGCAAGTGAGGATGACGATCATTGATCTCGGGCATCTACAGGCGAAGCCATGTCGAGGTGGCGCAGGAGCAGCCGCCCAAGATAGGAAATCTCGACAGAATGCTCGTAATCGCCCTTCCGGGTATCGAAGGTCGGCGCCTGCCCCCGAGGCGGTGTCCGGTAGTTCTTGCATAGCAGGCCCAGACGCAGGAGATGTTCGCGGCCCGCCTCATAGAGCTTCTCCGCGTCGATCTCGCTCCGGCTCGACTGTAGATCCGCCGGGTCCGGCCGATTGACCATCTGCCAGATCCCGAGATCTCCGCCGTAGGACTGACCGTAGGCGTTGAGCAGCACGAGCTCATCGTCATCCAACTGTCCGAGCAGTCTCGTGAGTCTCTTGCGGCGAACGAGATCGGCATCTTTCGATCGAAGACCATTGGCCACCATCGTGGCTATCTTGTCGACCCTTTCCCAACTCATCGCCCGTGCGGCCTGGAAACCGCCCTCTTCGATCAGATCGATGTTCTCCGGCTCTGCGAGAATTGCATCAAGATCCGCCTCGAGAGCTTCAAGACGCGTATTGAGATCGCGGACATAGCGGACGATCCGCTCCGTTCGTTGATCTGGAATGATCTTCGTGATGAGTTCGCCGATGACCCCGCCGAACATCGGGACGAGACCGGAGATGGCACGGCCGGTGGCTGCCAAGGCATCATGCTCGTCTTCGCCAAGATCGTCTTCGGGCGGGTCCCGTCCGTCATTCATCATTCGCAACCGATCCCATCCCCATCGCGGTCGAGGTGTCGGGCGTATCCCGGGTCGCCGCTCCTGACGGGAGCTTTACCCGCTGCCCGAGCTGCCGCGCAATTCGCATAATAGACATCAGTTCGAGCCGACTGTCGGTCGCGGCTCTGAGTCGGCGGTGTCCGATGACAATGGCGCCCCCCGTTCTTGCGATCGTTATGACAACCGTCCGCTGCGAGCCCCCCAGGATGTGCGATGGCGGCCGAGGGCCAGATGAACGAAACCACCACCGACAGGAGTGATCCGACCATCATCAGGACGATGACCACGAACTCCAGTCTCATGAAGAGGTCATCGCGGTCTTCCGAACGGCCCTCTCGTTCCTTCAACGGCATCGGTGCTCCTTCCAATATCGATCCCATCGCGACGCCCAGCCGCCTCTGACCATCGCGCAGGAGACGTCCCCGGCCCTGGGCGATACGCACCATGCGCCCGTCCGGTCACGTCCCGCCGATCCTGTGGACACGCAGCGCATGGTCGGGCCTTCCACCAGCACGTGGCCGTGGCGGCCCCAACCAAGGGTGCGACCGAGCAATCCGGCCAAGGCATCGCGTGCGGCGATCGGATCCGCGTCGGGGCAGGGATGACCGGTCGAACAGCTCCCATCCAGTTCGCGCGCGGCGATGCCGGCCAACCGGATGCGTGGGCCTTCGGCACACCATACCGGTCCGTCGCCGTCCCAGACCGCCTCGGGCGTACACGCGAATTCCTCGCCGGCGGGAACGATGAGGAGGGCCATGGAAACGAGCAGCGTCACCGGCTCCTTCTACGAGAAGCACCGGACCGATCAACTTCCGTGGCACCGGTGGTCGGGTCCTTCCTCACGGAGGCGATCGAAACGACGATGGGTCGCGAATAACCGCAGAGAAGGGAAAAGCATGAAGAGCATAGGAGAAAATCTGGCGTCGGTGATGGACGAGCTCGTCCAGCAAGCTAGGCACACCGCCATCGAACACGACGACAGGACATTGCAGGAATTCGCGTGGAAACTGAAAGGTCTGGGAGACGCGGAGAACGATGATGAAACCATGGGTCTGTTACGAGGGGTGAGCGTCCCCGAAGGCTTCCGTCACGCACGCTATACGATCTACGAAGTTATCGGGTCGGGCCCGAACGGCGAGCTCCTGCTCGGCGATCCGAAGCCAGGCGGGCGGCTCATCGACGGCAGAATGGGGTGCCTGGATCTCAAAAGGCTGGTCCGCACGGCGCTCGTGTTCACCAGCGATCCGGATACGACGAGCATGGGCCCGGGGCGCTGGCTGGAAAGCTTCACCCTGCCGATCCGAGATCCGGGAACCTTGGAACTCGGACTGGTCGTTGAGCCACGAGAGATCAACGACGGATCCTTTCCCGCGCGCGTCCAGGCGACGATACGCATGGTCGAGGAGCGGCGCACGTCCGTGCGGAAGTCACGATCAGCCTATATTGGAATGGCCTCGACGTGATCACGCAACTCTCTTCGGGACGGGAACACCCGGCTGCCCAGCAGGAAAGGCTCCGTCACCAAAACGATTCGTATCGGACTGACCCGATCTGCCAAGGTGAAGATCAAGTCGCGCAGGTTCTTCAGGTCGATGTCCCGGCAATATCCTCCCGTGCTCAGCTGAAGAAAGACCAGACGTGAAGTCAGCTGGACTTCGACGTGCGTCGCACCGTGACGTGCCGCATCGTCGAGTGCGACCTTGACGGAGTGGTAGGAGGCTCGGTGGTTGGTCCCTTCGACACGTGGTGCATCCAGGAAGACCTGTCCGTCCCATACGACCGGAAGATGCGGTCCGGGGTTGGGGCGACAGCCGGCGTCGCAGAAATAGACCAGGCGGGCTGCACCCGAGAAGGTCGGTCGCCCCGCGATCGCGGTCGGACGGTTCGCGAGCTCTTCCGGAGAATCGGTGTCTTTCGTCATGGCCGTCTCCTAGCCTACGACGGGTTCACGAAACGTTGAGCGCCTGCCCGCGAGCCCAAATCATCCATTCGGCCCCCTGGTCGGGTTTCGTCGATCATAAAAGGGATGCAGGAGATCGCTCTCGCGCCTGGCGGTTCGCGCAATGGCTATAATATGCGCGTATGCCGCAGACGGGACCGTCCTGCGCATCTCGTGGGCATCATGCGTCGCAACCCTAGTGTGCGAAGAACCGGTACGTCCTCGGAAAATGAGAATGATGAACGCCTCGAAGAAAAGTCACGCTTGGCGAAAGGGAAGCCTGCATGAACCAGTCCGTTGCGAAAATCGCCATATCGTCCACCCGACCGGACGAAGGTTCTCGGGTCCATCCCGGGAGATGACGCGCCTGACCAGCGTCCTCTTCCTGCCGGCGCTCCTGTGCGATGCGAGCCTGTGGCGCGCGCAGATCGAGGACTTGCGGGATATCGCAGCGCCCGCGATCGCCGATCTGACGCTGGACGACACCGTCGCCGCGATGGCGGACCGCGCTCTCGCAGCCGCGCCAGAGACCTTCGCGCTGGTCGCGCTTTCGATGGGGGGCTACGTCGCCTTCGAGATGCTACGCCAGGCGCCCGAACGCGTCACCCGGCTCGCCCTGCTCGATACGAGCGCCCGGGAGGACAGCGCTGCGCGCAGGAGAGAGCGTGCCGATGCCATCGTCGCGCTGGAAGCCGGGCGGTTCCTGGGTGTCACGGACCGGTTGCTTCCGCAGCTGATCCACCAGACCCATGTCCACGGCCCGGTCGGGGATCAGGTGAAGGCAATGGCCGCACGAGTGGGTCGTGACGCCTTCATTCGTCAGCAGCGCGCCATACTCGGAAGAGGGGACAGTCGGGATCTGCTCGCGCGGATCACGATCCCCACGGCTATCGGCGTGGGCGACACCGATGTGCTCCAACGCAGCATTCCCGGTATCTCCAAGAAGATGCTGGTACAGACCCTGCGCGAGATGGAACGGCTCGGCCTGATCAGCCGCCATGTCGAAAGGGTGGTACCCCCTGCGGTCGAGTACCGGCTGACTTCCTTGGGCCGGCGCTTCGTAGAGCCCGTCCAGCTACTGTACGACTGGGGCCGCGCCAATGCCGATGCGCTGGA
>NZ_CALFQK010000070.1:0-5165 GCF_937921195.1 uncultured Salinicola sp. | reverse complement strand
CGTGGCCGTCTTCGTGTCGCTGCCGATCGCCTACATCGCGGCCCAGAACACGACGCCCAACCGTTTCACGCTGTGGCTGGGCCGTTTCATTCTGGTCTCGAGCCGGTCGGTCAACACGCTGATCTGGGCGCTGCTGTTCGTGGCGATCTTCGGTCCCGGCGTGCTGGCCGGCATCATCGCGATCATGTTCCGGTCGATCGGCTTTCTCGGCAAGCTGCTGGGCGAGGCGATCGAGGAGATCGACCGCCGCCCGGTGGAGGCGCTGGAAGCGACCGGCGCCTCGCGGGCCAAGGTGGTGCTCTACGCCATCGTGCCGCAGGTCATGCCGACCTTCTTCGCGGTCGGCATCCTGCGCTGGGACATCAACCTGCGCGAGTCGACGGTGCTCGGCCTGGTCGGCGCCGGCGGGATCGGCGTGATCCTTCAGGGCGCCATCGACACGCTGGCGTGGCAGACCGTCGCCACCATCCTGCTGGCGATCATCGCCCTGGTCATCCTGGGCGAGGCACTGGCCGCCTGGCTGCGCAAGAAGGTCATCTAACCGCGCCCAGCCATGAGGTGACCGCCGCCGGCTTCAGCCCGGCGGCGGCTGGGTGGATTCGCCGCGCTTGATCCGCTTCAGCCAGCGCTGCTTGGCGTACTTGCGCAGGTTGTGCACGTTGTCGGTCTCGTCGACGATGTCCTGGCCCAGGATCGTCTCGATCACGTCTTCCATGGTGATCAGCCCGACCCAGTTGCCATGGTCGTCGTAGACCACCCGCAGATGGTTGTGATCCTTGAGCATGGCGATGAAGACATGCTCGACGCTATCGGCCTCGTCGACGATGGCGATCGGGTGCATCAGGGCCTTGAGCTTCTGCTCGTCATCGGCGTGATAGGTATCCGCCTTGTGCACGTAACCCAGCGCATCCTCGGCGCCGTCCATGACCGGGAAGCGCGTGAACTGCGTCTTGCCGTAGCGCTGATCGAACTCGGCCACGGTCATGTCGGGCGTCACCGTTTCGCACACGGTCCGCGGCGTCATCACGCTCTTCACCAGAATCTCGTGCAGGTTGAGAATATTGGTGATGGTGCGGGTCTCGTCGGCATCCAGCGCCTTCTCTTCCAGGCCGATCCTCGCCAGCGCCTTGATCTCCCCGCGCATGTCGACGTCATTCTCGCTCTTGGCGATGCGATTGGTGATCATCTCCGAGAGCCAGATGAACGGCAGCAGCAACAGCACCATGACGCGCAAGGTCGGTGGCAGAAAGGGGGCCAGGCCACGCCAGTAGCTCGCCCCGATGGTCTTGGGAATGATCTCCGAGAACACCAGGATGCCGAAGGTCATCAAGGCCGAGGCGATGGCCACGTGGGCGTCGCCGAACACCACCGCCACCTGGGCGCCGACGCCCGTGGCACCGACGGTGTGCGCGATGGTGTTGAGGGTCAGGATCGCCGCCAGCGGGCGATCGATGTTCGATTTGAGCTTGTTGAGCTTGTCGTGAAGCTTGGGGCGGGTGTCCTTGAGCTGCGCGATGTAGCTCGGTGTGAGCGAGAGCAGCGCGGCTTCCAGCACCGAACAGACGAAGGAGAAACCGATCGAGAGAACGACGAATGCCGTCAGCAGAAACATGAGGGGTCGCTATGTGACTTGTGAGGACTCTTTATCCTGACTTGTCACACGGCTGTCAATGACCTCGCGGAGAAATCCGCCGACCTCCGGCCGGAGGTCGGCGGCATGACACCTGTTGCCGAGTCCGGCGGCTCAGTGACCGAACTTCTCGTTCTCGCCGAGATCGGGCTGATGTTCCTTCTTCACGTTGGCCTTGGCGATCTCGTAGAGCTGGAACGTCTTGCTCTCCCGGGACTGCCAGTGCTCGCCGAAGTCGACGTCGATCTCCATCATGGTGATGTCCGGATCCTCCTTGCCACCGGTGAACCAGGCGGCCACGAACGGATTCCAGTACTTCTCGACCAGCGCGGGGTCGTCGTTGAGGCGCGCCCGGCCAGACATCGACACATAGATGCCGTCATCCTGGTCCGAGAACGTGATGCAGACATCCTGATCCTGCTGCGCCTCGAACGACTTTTCGGCGCTGCGGCGCGTGTAGAACCAGAGCTTGCCGTCGTAGGCATCCTGCACCAGATGCATGGGGCGCGCTCGCGGCACACCATCGTCGAGCGTGACCAACATGCCGACCTTGATCTTCTCGATCAGCTTCCAGATCTTCTGCTTGTGCTCGGGACTGGACATCGTTGCCTCCTGCCAATGTTGCCCTTCCGGGGTCCCCCCCTGGTCGGGCTGTCATCACGCCATCCGGGCGTGAGCGTCTTGCACTTCACCCAACTGGGTCGCCTCGGCGCCTCGCGATCAAGGCGACTCCCAGCAAGAAGCCTAGTCGGGGCACCCCGGTCGGGCAAACCGTCGCTATTCGGTCCGGAAGCTGACGCTATACTGGTGAACGTTCGCCCAGCGACGCCACCTATCACTCGTCCCGACCAAGGCGCCCATCATGCCCCTGACTCGTCCTTTCTCGCTGGATCACGCCGCCCTGCTGGAAGAGCTGGCGGCCACCGACAACCTGCTCGTCATCCAGGACCTCGACGGGGTCTGCATGGGGCTGGTCGGCAATCCGCTGACGCGGCGGTTGGAGCGGCGATACCTCGACGCCACCCGTCGCCTCGATGGGCACTTCTTCGTACTGACCAACGGCGAACACATCGGCTCCCGCGGCGTGAACGGCATCGTCGAGGCGCAGTTCGAGACGCCGGATCGTCCCGGCGAGCAGGGCCGCTACCTGCCCGGGCTGGCGGCCGGCGGCGTGCAGTGGCAGGACCGTTTCGGGGCGGTATCGCACCCCGGCGTGAGCGACGCCGAGCTGGCGTTTCTGAAGGCGTTTCCCGCCCAGGCGGAGGCATTTCTCGAGTCGCTGCTGTCGCGGCCACCCTATGACCTGCCGTCGGAGACGAGACGCGAACTGATTGCCGCGGCGGTCCTCGACAACATCGCCTCGCCGACGCTCAACCTCAACGTCTTCCACCGCCACTGGCAGGCGACGCCAGCACACTATCGGGCACTGCAGTCCGACATCGCCGAGTTCATGCACGCGCGGCTCGAAGCCGCCCGCCAAGCGGGGCTGGATGACGCCTTTTTCATCCACTACGCCCCCAATGCCGGCCATGACGCCGACGGCAACGAGCGCCTGCGACAGGGCGACGAGAACGGGGAAGGTGCCGGCACCACCGATTTCCAGCTGATGCTGCGCGGCGGCGTCAAGGAGATCGGCGTGCTGGTCATCCTCAACCGCTATTACCATCGTCACACGGGGCACTACCCGTTGGGCGAGGCGTTCAACGCCCGCGAGGCGCCCCGCGATCACAAGGCGCTGCTGCGACTGGCCCGCGACCATTTCGATCCTGCGCTGATGCCGCGCATCGTCGGGGTGGGAGACACCGTGACGTCGTTCATTCCCTCTGGCGATGCGCGCGGCGAACGTCAGCGCGGCGGCAGCGACCGCGGCTTTCTGACCCTGATCCAGCAACTGGGCGAAACCTTCGGCAGCGACAACCGCGTGCTCTACGTCGACAGCAGCGGTGGAGAAGTGCGGCGCGCCGGCGTGGATGCCGAGCGGCTGGCGTGTCATGCCGGGAATCCCGACATCGAGGTCTGGCCGGCGCTGGAGGGGATCAGCGATGCCGCGGACCCGTTGACGCTGGATGTGATCTTCCCGGAGGGTCACACCCAGTACATCGATTTCTTCTGTGAACTGGCCGCGCGGCGCTGAGCCCCGATCGTTGAATCAGCGCCAGTCCCTCGCGTTCAGCAACACCGTGCCGGAGAGGTGCTCCAGGGTCGGCTCGGGTGTCAGCGACCCGCTCAGCGTCGCTGGCAACAACCCTATTGTCACCCCATCCTTGCGAAGCGTCACCAGCGTTGCCTCGGCGACACTCCCGGTGGAGGCGGCGGTCATCTGCCGCGGCAGAGCGAAACCGATCGATCTGGCCTGCGCGGAGACGAGCAGCTCCCGCCCCTGCACGGTAAGGCGTAGAAGCTCCCCCGTCGGCAGCGTCACCTCGGTCTGGCGCCCGGCACTCACGTCGACGGCGTTCAACAGCAGATCGAACCCCTCGAGCGCGACGCCCGTCGAGCCCGAATAGACGCGCGAGTAGCGGTCACTGCCGGCAATGGCCGCCAAGGAGGGATCCAGCCCCCAGGCCCGGGCCAACGGCTCGATGCCCGATGGCGCCTCGCTCGCCGGCATGCCGCCCGCGGGCGCCACCCGTCCCAGTTCGCCGGCGTCCTCCAGATACCTCAGCGCCGCCAGGGCTTGGCCGGTCTGCTCCGCGTCTCTCGCCGGTTGCTCGACGATCGCCAGGAAGCGATCGCTCTGGCTGCGAATCGATGTCCACTCGGCCCCCTGGGGACCGAAGCTTGCCACCAGCATCGTCACGACAGGAATCGCCGCCATCAGCCGGATATCGCCGCGTGGGCGCCGGAGAACCTGCAGCAGCGCCACCACCGCCAGCACGGCCGCCAGGGCCGCGAGCAGATAGCGCTCCGGCGTCACGCCATAGGCGCCGATTCGCTGTGCGACAGCGATGACGACGAGCACGAGCGGCACCGGCAACACCCACGGCCAGTAGCGCAGCATGACACGCGCCAGGGCGCGTTCTTCGCGCATGAAAGGCCGGCATACGATCAGAGCGACCAGCAGGCAAATGCCGAAGCCGGAAACCAGCCAGCCGCTCTGGCCACTGGGCAAGCCCCCGCCCACCAGACACTTCACCGCGTAGGCGTGAAGGATGAGGGCGTAGACGAGGATCAGCGGCGCGGCGATCCATTCCCCCAGCGCACCGACCGCGCGGGCGGAGAGCCTGTCGAGTCGACAGTCGTCGGCCAGGTCGAACGAGTCCGGTATCAGCGCCAGCCAGAACAGCGGCGCGAACAGCAGCGCCGTGATGGCGGCGACGTGCGCATAGAGCTGGAACGGCACCTCGAGCCCGAACAGCAGGTTCAGGCTGACGAAGACCAGCGAGAGACCGCCGCCGAGCAGGTTCCAGCCGATGGCGGAGAGCAGAAACGCGAACGTCAGCCGCCCCAGAAATCCCCGGAATGCCGCGCCGGAGCCTCCCGCGAGATAGGGCGACAGCGGAACCAGCGTGACGAGAGCAAACGCAAGCAGCCA
>NZ_CALFQK010000069.1:0-9456 GCF_937921195.1 uncultured Salinicola sp. | reverse complement strand
AATCCCCGACCGAAGTCGGGGAACCAAGGATCTACAACGAACCGTCATCTTATCTTCTCTCCTGGGGAGAAAATAGATCGGATGATCCGATCTTTTGTAAATTATTGCCGACAGGTTTGTAAGATATTGCCGGCAAAATAGAATAAACCCTACCTTTTCCCTCGCTTTCGGCGACGGCTGGTTCATCACAGGCGTCCGTCAGACGACGTCACGCACCCGTTCCCAGGCATGCTCGAGATGTTCGCTCAAGGCCGCCACCAGGGCTGTCGCATCCCGTCGCTCGAGAGATTCGATCATGGATTCATGTTCGGCAACGGCCGCGGCCCACTTCTCCTCGCCTTCGTGCCCGATGAATCTCACCCGCTTGAGTTTCGACTGGAGTGAGCCATGAACCTGGATCAGGGATTCATTATGGCTCAGCGCAACGATGGCGGAGTGGATGCGTTGATTCGTCTTGTAGTAATCGAGACGATTGCCGTCGCGATAGTAATCCAGCATCTCGTCATGAAGCTTGCGGACCCCCGCGATCTCCTCGTCGCTCGCTTCGCCGCAAGCCAGGCGCCCCGCCAACTCCTCGAGCGTGCGGATCAGCACCAGCATGTCCTGGATATCCTTTGCCGAAAAGTGGCGAACCGAGGCACCGCGCTGCGGCGTCAGTTCCACCAGCCCTTCACTGGCCAGATAGCGCAGCGCCTCTCGCAGCGGCGTCCGCGAGACGCCGAGCCGTTCGCAAAGTGGTCCTTCGTAGATCCGCTTCCCCGGCTCGAGCTCGCCCTCGATGATCATGTCACGAAGATGGCTGGTGATCGCATCGTGAAGCGAGTGTCTGGCAATTGCGGAACGTGGCGACGTCGTGTCGGACATGGCTGATCTCTTCATGTATGGGGACTCGTTCGTCGAAATAGGCACCTGCTGGAATGTCTCGATTCAGCCGGGAGCCGTCCATGAGACACGGCCCTGCCGAACAGCATGGAGACATCATACTGCGCTTGCCGACGCCTTCGCCTCAATACCAACGTATAATGTATACATTTTGATTTTAAGCGCAATCTCCTTTCAACCGGGCACGCCGCCTCAGAGACCAGGAGATATCATGACGCCTTCACCCTCGCGCAAAGACGCTTCCGAGTTGCCGGTCATCGCCCTGGCGATGGGCGATCCTGCCGGCATCAGCCCCGAGTTGACGGCCAGGCTGGCAGCGGACGATACCGTCAACCGGGCCGTCCGCCTGGTCATCATCGGCGATCGTCGAATATTCGACGAAGGCGCACGCATCGCCGGCCTCTCGCCGCCACTCCATGTCGTCGACGGACAAAGTCCGCTCGAGGGTCTGGCGACCGCACCGGCCTTTCTCGATCTCGCCAACCTGGCGCTGGAAGCGGTCGATCAGGGCCAGGCCACCCCGGCCGGCGGTGAATTCGCCTCGGCCAACTTCCGCCGCGCGCTCGCACTGGCCAATGAGGGTCAGGTCGATGCGGTCTGTTTCACCCCGTTCAACAAGAAAGCGATGCGTTATGCCAACCCCGGCTACGACGACGAGATTCGCTTCGTGGCGGACGCCATCGGCTTCGACGGCAAAGCCCGCGAGTTCAACATTCTCGAATCGGTCTGGAATGCACGGGTCACTTCCCACATCCCGCTGAAAGACGTCGCCGCGGCCCTGAGCCCGGAGTCGATCGTCGACGAGCTGACTCTGACTCACCGCTGCCTTCAGCAGGCCGGACATGATCGTCCGCGTATCGCCGTTGCCGGTCTCAACCCCCACGCCGGCGATGGCGGCAGCTTCGGCATGGAGGAGATCGACATCATCGAGCCGGCGATTCGGCGCGCGCGCGAACAGGGGATGGACGTCGAAGGCCCCTTCCCCGCCGACACCGTCTTCCTCCGCGCCGTGAAGGAGGGGTTTCACGCGGTGCTGACCATGTACCACGACCAAGGCCAGATCGCGATGAAGATGATGGGGTTCGACAGCGGCGTGACGATGCTCGGCGGCCTTCCGTTCCCCGTCTGCACCCCGGCCCACGGTACGGCCTACGACATCGCCGGCCGCGGCATCGCCGACCTCGGTGCCTCCCGACAGGCGCTGCTGCTTGCCGCACGCATGGCGGGCCAGGCGCGCAGGACGGGCGTCTGAAGTTTCAACGCCACGGGCGGTTGCCGGTGGCGGTGAAGGGTAGTGGAAGTCCGATTCAACGAGACAGCTCACAAGCGACACCCACAAGAGCAACAAGAGAACCGACAGGAGAAACGCCATGTACAAGCGCACCCCCCTTTCCGCCCATCAGCTCAAGCCTCTGGCCCTGTTCTTTGCCGCACTCACCGTTTCCGGGAGCGCGCTGGCCTGGCAACCGGAGCGCCCCGTCGAGTTCGTGGTGACCTCCGGCGCCGGTGGCGGTACCGATACCTTCGCACGCACCGTGCAGTCGATCATCGGCAAGCACAAGCTGATGGACGAGTCGATCATCGTCTCCAACAAGGGCGGTGGCAGCGGCGCCGAGGGCTACGTCTATTCGGCCTCTTCCAAGGACGACCCCTACAAGCTGACATTCGGCACCAACAACGAGTACCTGCTGCCCGAGGTCGGCGAAATGCCCTACGCCGCCGAGGATCTGCAACCGGTGGCGGCCATGGCCATGGACGAATTCCTGATCTGGGTGAACGGCGATGCCGACTACGCCAGTGCCAAGGATTTCATCGACGCCGCCAAGCAGAATCCCGGCAAGATGCAGTTCGCTGGCAGTCAGTCCAAGGACACCGACCAGACGCTGGTCAGCATGATCGAGGAGGCCACCGGGGCCGATTTCCGCTACGTGCCCTTCAACGGCGGTAGCCAGGCGCTGGTGCAGCTGGCCGGCGGCCACGTCGACGCCAACGTCAACAACCCCAACGAGAACCTCGGCCAGTGGCAGGCCGGCATGGTCAAACCGCTGTGCGTGTTCAGCCCGGAACAGCTGCCCAAGGGCGAGCCTGTCTACGAAGACAAGGGCTGGGGCGATATTCCCACCTGCATCTCCCAGGGTATCGACATCAGCGAATACCGCATGCCGCGGACCGTCTGGCTGCCGGCCGACGCGCCCCAGGAGGCGGTGACCTACTACCAGGAGCTGCTCAGGAAGGTCAGCGAGACCCCCGAGTGGAAGGATTACACCACCCGGACCGTGCAGACCAGTCAGTTCCTGACCGGTGACGAGCTCGAGCAGTACATCGATGACAACGCCGAGACCGTCAGGAAGGTATTCGAACAGGAAGGCTGGAACGCGTCCTGAGCCCACGCCGGCGGGCAGCCACTGGCGCCCGCCACGCCTCGGAGGGAATCAGCATGACCCACAACGGCATTTCCCGTTACAGCATGGAGATCGCCACGGCGTTGCTGACCGGCGGAATCGGTCTCGCGATCTGCTACGGCGCCTGGCAGGTCGGTACCGGGTGGACCCCGAGCGGTCCGGACTCAGGCTACTTTCCGTTCTGGATCGGCGTGCTGATCGTTGCCGGTAGCGTCGTCAACCTGCTGCGCACGATCGTCGGGCATCGCCACAAGGACGAGATATTCTTGGACGCCGCCAGGCTCAAGTCCCTCGCCCGATTCGTCCTGCCGATCCTCGGCTTCGCAGTGGTCTCGCTACTGCTGGGGCTCTATGTCGGGACCACGCTCTACGTGCTGTTCGCCATGCGTCTTCAGGGCCATTACGCCTGGTGGAGATCGCTGGCCAGCGGCGTGGCGATCAGCGTCTGCTTCTACCTGCTGTTCGAACTCGTATTCCAGGTGCCGCTGCTGAAAGGCCCCCTGGAGCACGCGTTCGGCATCTACTAAGCGCCCGTCTTCAGGGGATCGCACCATGAACAACCTATCACTGCTGATGGATGGCTTTGCCACCATCCTGACCTGGAATCATCTGCTGATCATGGTGATTGGCGTGATGCTGGGCATGCTGGTCGGCGTGCTGCCGGGGCTGGGCGCCCCCAACGGCGTGTCGCTGCTGCTGCCGCTGACTTTTACCATGGACCCGGTCTCGGCCATCATTCTGCTGAGCTGCATGTACTGGGGGGCGCTGTTCGGCGGCTCCACCACCTCGATCCTGTTCAACATCCCGGGAGAGCCTTCGTCTGTCGCCACGACCTTCGACGGCTACCCGATGGCGCGCAACGGCGAGGCGACCCGCGCGCTGACCCTGGCGTTCATGTCCGCCGGCCTCGGTGCGCTCGCCGGCGTGGTCATGATCACGCTGCTGGCCAGTTCGGTGGCCCAGTTCGGACTCAGGTTCTCCTCGCCGGAGTACTTCGCGGTCTACTTCCTGGCGTTCTGCAGTTTCATCGGCATGAGTTCCAGCGCGCCGTCGAAGACGCTGGTCTCGATGATGCTGGGACTGGCCTTCGCCACGGTGGGAATGGATAGCGTCTCCGGCGGGCTGCGCCTGACCTTCGGCATTCCCGATCTGGTCAAGGGCATCAGCTTCCTGGTCGCGGTCATGGGGCTGTTCGGGATCGCCGAACTCATGGTCACCACCGAAGAGGGCCTGAGCTTCAATGGCATCAAGAGCCGCATCCGGGTCCGGGATATCCTGCGCACCATGGCGGAGCTGCCGCGTTACTGGGCATCGCTGATC
Source organism: uncultured Salinicola sp. (assembly GCF_937921195.1). Lineage (NCBI taxonomy): Bacteria > Pseudomonadati > Pseudomonadota > Gammaproteobacteria > Oceanospirillales > Halomonadaceae > Salinicola > uncultured Salinicola sp. The sequence goes on along the minus strand of NZ_CALFQK010000069.1, from coordinate 4,852 downwards.
CGCAGCATCCTGATCGGGATCTGGATGGGCATCACACCCGCCGGGCCGACCGCCGCCTCGTTCATGAGTCACGGCATCGCCAAGCGCTTCTCCCGGCATCCAGAACGCTTCGGCAAGGGCGAGCCCAACGGCATCGTCTCGCCGGAAGCGGCGGACCACTCCGCGGGGACCTCCGCGCTGCTGCCGATGCTGGCACTCGGCGTGCCGGGTTCGGCAACAGCAGCGGTGATGATGGGCGGGTTGATGATCTGGGGACTGACGCCGGGGCCGATGCTGTTCATCACCCGCCCCGATTTCGTGTGGGGACTGGTCGCCAGCATGTACCTGGGCAACGTGGTCGCGGTCATCCTGGTCCTGTCGACGGTACCGCTCTACGCCTCGATCCTGCGGGTGCCCTTCGCCATCATCGGCCCGGTGATCGTGGCGGTCATCTTCACCGGCGTCTACCAGGTCGCCAACTCCACCTTCGATTTCTGGCTGCTGCTGTTCTTCGCCCTGCTGGGTTACCTGTTCAAGAAGCTCGACTACCCGGTCGCCCCGCTGGTGCTGACCATGGTGCTCGGTCATCGCGCCGAGGAAGCCTTCCGTCAGTCGATGGTGATGTCAGACGGCTCGCTGACCGTGTTCTGGTCCAACTCGCTGGTGACCACGATCATGGGGCTCGGGGTGTTGATGCTGGTGTGGCCGCTGTTCTCCCGCATGCTGGGACTGAGAGGCTGGCGCCGGCGGCTGCATCGCCAGCAGCCACAGGCCTCGAAGCCGGCAACACCCGACTCGCGTCCCTGAGACAAGGAACTACCGATGCATCTCTCCCACTATCTCGCTGGTGACGCCCCGATTCGCTGCTGCGTGATCGGCTCGGGTGGCTTCGGCCGCAGCTTCATCCTCCACGCACGACATCTGGCAGCCGTGGAGGCGCGCGTGGTGATCGACCTGGATCCGGCGCTCGCGGCCAAGGCACTGGTCGACGCCGGTATCGAGTCGGCCCGAATCCGCCACTGCCGTACGCCGGCAGAAGCCAGCCGCGCCTGGGACCGAGGCGACTGGATCGTCGGCGACCGGCTGGAAGCCGTGATCGACCTCCCCCTGGACGTCGTCATCGAGGCCACCGGTCACCCCGAGGCCGGCGCCCGTCACGCCGCGCTGGCACTGGAGGCCGGCCACCATGTGGCCCTGGTCACCAAGGAGGTCGACAGCGTGGTCGGCCCCGGCCTGGCGGCCATGGCCCGCAAGCGCGGCTGCGTGATCAGCCCGGTGGATGGCGATCAGCCGGCGCTGGCGATCGGCCTGATCAGTTGGGCCGAAACGGTGGGCCTGGAGATCCTCGCCGCGGGCAAGTCGAGCGAATACGACTTCGCCTTCGACCCATCGACGGAAACCCTGGCCAGCAATGGCAAGCGCATCGACGTCCGCGGCTTCGGGGAGCGCTGGGAGTTGCCCGCGGGGCTGGACAGCGAGGGTCACCGCCAGTGGATGGCGGATCGCGCCCGCCTGGCAGGCGCACTGCCGCAGCACGCGGTGCCGGACCTGTGCGAGATGGCGATCGTCGCCAACGCGACCGGCGTGATGCCGGATCGTCCATCACTGCACTACCCCATCGCCCGTCTCGGCGAGATCGCCGACCTGTTCGTGCCGGCTGCCGACGGGGGCCTGTTGACGCGAACGCCGGCGCTGGAGGTCTTCCACTGCCTGCGGCGGCCGGACGAGTTCAGTCTTGCCGGCGGCGTATTCGTGGTCGTGCGCGGCCATGATCGCGCCAGTTGGCAGATGCTGGCCGAGAAAGGCCATCTGGTCGGCCGGCGCGGCGACAGCGCGATGCTGCCGCTGCCCCGCCACCTGCTCGGGCTGGAAGCCGCCACCACCCTGCTGGAAATGGTACGCCGCGGCGTTCCCAGCAGCGTCGCCCAGCCGAGGCCTCATGTCGACCTGATCGCCGTGGCTGGATCCAACCTGAGCGAAGGCACCACGCTCACCGCCCATGGCCACCATCACAGCATCGACCGCGTATCGTCGGCGCTGGTGCCGGCCAGTCCGCTCGGCGACGACGCGCCACTGCCCTACTATCTCGCCGCCAACCGGGTGTTGATGCGCCCGGTCCGCGCTGGTGAGCCCATTCGCCTGCGCGATGTCGCCATCGACGAAAGCTCATCGCTGTGGAAGCTGCGCCAGGATCAGGACGCGCTGTTCTTCGCCGACGCCATGACATCGACCCACGCCACTATCGAGCCCCCCAGAATCGAGGCCCCCAGATGACCACCCATCTTGCCGACTGGCCCATCGCTGCTGCCATGCTGCCGTTCTCCAACCGTCTGCCGGACGGCTCTCCGCTGCAGACGGCCAGCGCCGAGCAGTGGCACCCGCTGTTCCAGGAGATCGCCGAGGCCGGTTTCGATCACGTCGATCTCTCCGACAACTGCTTTCGTCCCGGCGACATGCCGGACGACCAACTGGACGCTCTCGCCAGCGTGATCAAGTCGGCGCGCCTGAAACCCAGTTCGATCTCGGTGGTGCGCTCGAGCGTGATCGACGAGCACCATGGCGACGACCATCTGGCCTATAGCCATCGCTCGCTGGAGGCCGCCGCCAGACTCGGCATCGGCACCGTCTCGATCGGCCTGCACCGGCCACTTACCGAGGCCCAGCGGCGACAGCTCTGGTTCTGGACCGTGGCGGGTCACCGCGACGATCCCGACGATCGGGCGCAGTGGCAGAAGGCGGTGTCGCGAATCCGTGAACTCGGCCAGCACGCCGCCGAACTCGGTATCGTGCTGTCGCTGGAGATGTACGAGGATACCTATCTCGGCAGTGCCGATTCGGCGGTGGCCATGGTCGAGGAGATCGGCCTGGCCTCGGTGGGGTTGAATCCGGACATCGGCAACCTGATCCGGCTGCACCGGCCGGTGGAGCCTTGGCTCGATGCCATGCGAAAGGTGCTGCCGTGGTCGAATTTCTGGCATGCCAAGAACTACATGCGCGACGAGGACGCCGAACGAGATCATTATGTCGCCTTCCCCGCGCCGATGGAGAGCGGCCTGATCGATTATCGCCAGGCGATGAAGCTCTCCGTCGAGGCCGGCTTCCGCGGGGTGATCTGCCTGGAGCACTATGGTGGTGACGGCCTCAGCGTCTGCGCCGCCAACCAGCGCTATCTACGCGACCGGGTCCTGCCCGCCTGTCGTCACGTCACGCCGGGCGCCAGTCGGGTCAGGCAGCCGCGCCGAGACTGACGCCCCGCCACTCACCTCGCGGGCAGCTATGCTGACGCCAACCGGTTGCCCACGAGGTCCGCATGAACGCCAGCCATCTCGAACACGCCATCATCGCTGTCGCCTTTCAATGCCTGCTGTGGCCACTGGTCGGTCGCTGGGTGGGTGGATCGTTGATCATCGCGGTGTTTCTCGGGCGGGAGGTCGCCCAGCACGAGTATGCCGGCGGGGGGCCGAACGCGGTCGGCTATTTCTACGGAGTGGTTCACCACTGGTCGCAGGACTCGAGCCTCGATGTCCTCTCCCCGGCTGCCGCCTGCGTCCTGCTGGCGCTGATCGTCCCCGGCAGCCCGTTGTGGCGAACGCTGCAAGCCCGGCGAACGAATGCCCTCGGTCGCGGTCAACCGTGAACAGATCTCCAGGAGATATTCCATGGGACTTCGCTTTCGTCGCGTGCTGCGGCTGGCCCCAGGGCTACGGATTCGGCTCGACGGCCAGGGTCCGACGCTCTCGATCGGCCCCCGCGGCGCCAACCTGAATGTCAGCCGGCGCGGCATTCACAGCCATGCGGGCATCCCCGGATCCGGCATCTATCACCGGCAAGCTTTATGGAAACGAAGATCGCGGACGGGAAAAGCGGACAAGCATCGAAAAAAGCCCGGCCCGTAGGCCGGGCAAGTACGCAGGGGATAGTCCCCGGCGCCATTATCGATCGGCGGGCGCGCCCCATCGGGTTGAATTGTCTCGTCAATCCGAGGGAGATTGCGCCAGCGACCGGCTATTCGCCCAAGGCAAATTCGAGCCCCATGTCGACATGCAGCGCGGTCGTGTCATAGAGCGGCAAGTCGCAATCCTGCTGCCGGAGCAGCAGGGCAATTTCCGTACACCCCAGAATCACGCCCTGCGCGCCCTGGGCCTGGAGCCTGGCGACGATCTCCCGATAGACTTGCCGCGATGGTTCGGTGATTACGCCATGAACCAGTTCCTCGAAGATGATCCGATGAACGCTGTCCCGATCTTCCCGAGTCGGCACCAGGCAGGAGATGCCATGCTCGTCGAGTAGTCGGCCCCGATAGAACTCCTGCTCCATCGTGAAGCGCGTCCCCAGCAAGCCGACCTGCTCGACCCCGGCGGCACGCAATCGTGAACCGGTGCCATCGGCAATATGAAGAAAGGGGATGCTCAGTGCCGACTCGATCGCGTCGGCCACCTTGTGCATGGTGTTGGTCGCCAGCAACAGGCACTCGGCGCCTGCGGCCTCGACCTGACGGGCCGCCAGCGCCAACTTGTCCCCTGCCTTGTCCCAATCGCCACTTTGCTGCAGCGCCTCGATCTCGGCAAAGTCGACGCTGACCATCGCGATCCTCGCCGAGTGATACCCGCCGAGACGCTCGCGCACGCCCTCGTTGAGCATACGGTAGTAACTCTGGGTGGACTCCCAGCTCATGCCGCCCAGTACACCAATGGTTTTCATCCCGACCCCCGCGTGGCCTCTCCTCGAGACTTCAATCATACCGTCTTTGGATCGTGACGGGGCTCGACGACACCGGGGAATGCTCGGCTTTTCCTTTCCCCCAGGGCCCTATTCCGGACATGAAAAAGCCGGCTACTCGAGCCGGCTGATTCAGAATTCGTGGCGGAGGGGG
>NZ_CALFQK010000068.1:0-45296 GCF_937921195.1 uncultured Salinicola sp. | reverse complement strand
TGAATTCGAGCTGATCCGGATCCAGATGGTGCTGGCGCGACAGTCGCCGCCACCAGAATGCCGCCCGCTGCCGCGCCTTGCCGACGTTGCCCTCGTGAAGCAGCACCATCGCTTCGATATAGGCCAGGGACGGCGAGTCCGGCAGCGTTCGCTGCGCGCTCTGGAACGCTTCCCGCGCGCTGGCGAGATCGCCGCTGTCCAGGTGCATCAGGCAGAGACGCTCCAGCGCCGCGCCACGGAGAAAGTCGGGGCCCTCCGCCATCACCCGCTCGAGCAGGGCGCCGCGCTTGCGATGAAAGCCGCGCTCCTGGTAAAGGTCGACCAGTATCTCGAACGCCGGCTCGATCTGCTCCTCCAGCGCCTCCCAGTCCCGGTTGCCGGCGAACAGCGACTCCAGGATCTGCTGCGCCCGGCCGTTGTTGCCGCTCTCCGCCGACACGATGCCCGCCTCCAGCAGCGCCTGCGCCGGCGCCTTGCGACTCTCCAGGGCCGCCTTCAGCGTTTCGCCCCGCCATTCGCGTAGCGACAGCATCCACATCAGATGCCCGGGTATCACGCTCGGCATCTCGACGCGGGCGCAACAGTCACGATAGAGCCGGCCGGAGTCGCACCAGCACGGCTCGTCGCGCTTGGGCTCGGCCAGGGGTTCGGTATCGAAGTCGCGACGCTTGAGCGGGGTCTGGTTCCAGATCAAAGGGGCCAGCGCCTGAGCCAGGTCGAGGCTGCCGCCGCAGTGTTCGACCCCCTCACTGCGGGCCCATGCCATCATCGTCGGGTAGTGTTCATTGGCGCGAATCGCCTCGAGGGCGCCGCTGGCAAAACCCAGCAGCTGTTCGACCCAAGCTGTCAGCATGGCATTCCTCCATTTGCTGGCTCCATCCTAGCACGCCGGGCAACAGCGCTGGCGAGTGCCGCCATGGGGTGATAATTTAGCCGCCGCCCCCGTCGTCGCTGCCAAAAGAGGAGCGCCCGTGCTCTTGCCGATCCCGTTTCGTCGCCCTTCGCAGTCGACGGCCAGCGATGCGCCTCAGGTTCGACTGGAACGCGAGGGTCGCGATGAAATCCGGCGGATCACCGCGGCGGTCGAGAAAGTGCCGTGGACCGTCAGCCTGCTCCAGATCCTCTGGACCGCCGGGCCGGTGACGCTGCTGGGTGCCTGGGGTGGCTACCTGCTGGGATACGGCAAGGCACCGACGCTCGAGAACTACATCTTCTTCATCTCGTTCACGGTCATCACCGGCGCGGCGGGTATCATCGCCAACCTGCTGCATCACCTCACCGGCGGACGGCGGCTGGAGCGCACCTCGAGTCGCATCGAGCGGGTCATCAAGACGCTGCCGGAGCTCCTGCTGGCAACCCGCAACCTGATCGTCGAAAGCCTCGAGGGCGATGCCCGACGCCGTGAAGCGGCGGCCATGCTGCTGCGCAAGCAGGACCTGTCCCCCGAGGGCGTCGAACTGGCGGCGCTCGAGCTGCTGGACGACCGCGACAGCGCCCGCCTGATCGGCCAGATCGACGTCTATCGCCGGGTCGGGCTTCACGCCCGCGTCAGCGACCTGGTCGAGATCTACCGTGACGAGATCGAACCTCGCTTCACCGAACTCTACGACCTGGCACCGGCGGCGATCACGCTGCTGAGGGAGCGCTTCGAAGGCCACGCGCCGGACCCACGCTACGGCGTCCCCCGGGATGAGCACTTCATCGAGCGCGTCATGGCCGCGATCGAGAACGACAATGACCTGCTGATGACACTGCAGGACGTCGAGGAGATGGTGATCCTGGCATTCGAACTGATCAGCGGCCGCGAGATACCGGTGCTGTCGTTCGAATACCGCGGCCGCTGGAAGCTGGCGCGGGCGTTCGACGGCCTCGAGGAGGCGCGCGCCCGGCACCGTATCGCCCAGGCCACCGGTCTCTCCCGTCTGAAGGCCCTGAACACCTACCTCATCGAGCATTCGGTGACCCCGCTCGCCGAGAGCGTCGCCGGGCAGCGCGCCGACGCGCTGCTGACCCACAGTGTTGCCGCCATCGACGATCTGAGCGAGAAGATCCAGTCGTTGGCCCACGCCATTCACACCGGGCGCAGCGACGATCGCCAGACCCTGCGTCATCAGGCGGAAGTGCTGACCAACGCGATCAAGCTCTACAAGAGCGTCTCCAATGCCTACAGCGAGGTCGGCCGCAGCCACGCGCATCGGCTGCGGATGGCCGAGCGCTGGGAAGCGGTCAGCGCCGATCTCTCCGACAACTCCACGCGGCTGCGCTTGGGCCCGGGTCGTCGGGGCCTGCGCATCCGCGAGAGCAAGATCGCCCTGGACGACGAGGCCAAGGCGGTGGTCTGCAAACAGCTCGGCAGCTATCTCGAGAAGGCCAACATCGGCACCCTGCGGGAACGGCTGCGGCAAGCCGAGCGCGACACTCAGCTCAGCGTGGGCGTCGAGAGCGCCAAGCGCGTCGCGGTAGAGATATTCCTGGCCCTGGAGCCTCACGTGCACCTGTCGCGGCCGGCCGTACAGCGCGCCATCAACAGCACCAACGCGGCGGACTTCGGGCAGCTCGAACCCAACCTCTCGGTGGCGGCGAAAGCGGCGATGGGATCCGCCATGGTCCGCGAGATCGAGACCGATCTGTCGCGCACGGCGGAGTCGCTGGCGCTGGCCCTGGTCAGGCATTATCGCGTCGCCCTGGAGCCGGAGGCGATGGCGTTCCTGCAGCGCCAGTACGGCGCCCGGGAGGCCACGCTGCAGATGCTGACCAACGTCAATCTGGAGCGCGGCGAGACGCCCAACGTCAGCTATCTCAGCATGGCGCCGCCGGCCGTGGGGACGCCCCATCGGCACTGGTATCGTGCCCTGGTTCGCGCGCGCCGCCATCTCGAGAAGTGATTCGCCACCGGACGGCATCCTAGGGTCCGCGGCTTTCCCCGCGGGGTCACGCCGCGGCAGAATCCAGCAACCACACCCCCCATCACCGGAGCGCGCCATGCGTTTGATCGTCGCCGAAAAACCGAGTCTCGCCCGCGCCATCGCGGATGCTCTGCCGGTCAAGGCGACGCGTCGCGAGGGCTATCTCGAGGCTGGCGATACCGTGGTGAGCTGGTGTCTCGGCCATCTGCTGGAGCAGGCCCCGCCCGAGCGCTACGACCCCAGGTACAAGCAGTGGCGACTCGACGACCTGCCGATCATTCCCGAGCGCTGGCAGCTGGTGCCCAGAAGCCAGGCACGAAGCCAGCTGGCCGTCCTGCGCAAGCTGGTCAAGGGTGCCGACAGCGTGGTGCATGCCGGCGACCCCGACCGCGAGGGGCAACTGCTGGTCCAGGAGGTCTTGAATCACCTGGGCTGGCGCCGGCCGACACAGCGTCTGCTGGTGCAGGACCTCAACCGCCCGGCGGTGGCTAAAGCACTCGCCAGCCTCGAGGACAATCAGCGCTACCAGCCGCTCTACGCCGCCGCCGAGGCTCGCTCCCGCGCCGACTGGCTCTACGGCATCAACCTGACCCGGGCCTGGACGCTGATCGGGCGCCAGGCCGGGTTCGACGGATTGCTGTCGGTGGGTCGCGTGCAGACGCCGGTACTCGGGCTGGTGGTCCGCCGAGACCGCGATATCGCCGCCTTCGAACCCAAGCCGTTCTACGTGTTGTGGGCCGACCTGCAGGTCGCCAATGGCGCCCTGCGCGCCTGGTGGCAACCCGCCGAGCATCACCCGCTGGATGGCTCCTGTTTCGATGAACAGGGCCGCCTGCTCGATCCGCGTCCGGCCGAGGCGCTGTCGCAACGCCTCGCAGGCGCCCAGGGCCATCTCGCCGAACTCGACCAGAAGCGCAAGCGCCAGGCCGCCCCGCTGCCCTATTCGCTGTCGTCGCTGCAGATCGATGCCGCACGCCGCCACGGCCTGTCGGCGAAGCGGGTACTCGACGTCTGCCAGACGCTCTACGAGCGCCACCAGCTGATCACCTACCCCCGTTCCGACTGCCGTTACCTGCCCGCCGCGCATCACCGGGAGGCCGCCCGGACCCTGACCGACGCCTGTCGCCTCGATGGCCAGTTGCGGGAATGGGCCGAGCAGGCCGACTTCGGCCTGCGCTCCAAGGCGTGGGACGACGCCAAGGTCGGCGCCCACCATGCGCTGGCGCCCACGGGCCGGCCGGCCGAGCTGGAGAAGCTGAGCCGCGACGAGGCCAACCTGTTCCGGTTGATCGCCCGTAACGTCCTGGCCCAGTTCTATCCGGCGCTGGAGACCTACGAGACCCGGGCCACGTTCGACATCCTCGGCGAGCGCTTCAAGGCACAAGGGCGGGAGATTCTGGAGCCGGGCTGGAAGCCGCTGTTCACGACGCGCGACGACGTGCCAGCCCTGCCACCGCTGACGAAAGGCGAGGCGGCGAGCGTGATCGAGGCCGGCTGCGAGGCTCGCGAGACCCGACCACCGGAACCCTTCACAGATGCCAGCCTGATCAAGGCGATGATGAACATCGCCCGCTACGTCGAGGACCCTGCGGTCAAGCGCACGCTGCGCGAATCCGACGGTCTCGGCACCGAGGCGACCCGCGCCGGCATCATCGAAACGCTGCTGACCCGGGGCTATCTGGTTCGCGACGGGAAAGCCATCAGGGCCACGCGCACCGGGCATGCGCTGATCGACTCGCTGCCACCGGCCGCGACTCGCCCCGAGCGCACCGCCCTGTGGGAGCAACGGCTGTCGGCGATCGCCGAGAGCCGGGATGCGCCGGCACCGTTCTTGACCGCACTGGTCGAGGATCTCCGCGCGCTGCTGGCCCAGGCGGACGCCGGGCGTCTCAACCAGGCGCTCGCGGCATCGGCCAAGGGTACGGCGCCGGTCGCACCGCCGCCCAAACGTGGCAGGCGGGGTACTTCGGGGCGCAAGGCCGGAGCGGGCCGCTCGCGGCGTGGCGGCAAGACGAACGGCGGCCAGTCGCAAGCCGCGGCGGACGGCGGGCAAGCACGCCCGCAACGTCCACGAAAGCGCTCTTCGTGAGCCTGCCCCAGCCGTTACTCGACGGCGTTTGCCGCCGTCGCCGATGCCCCCTTCGAATCGTCCCTGGCCTTGTCCGCCGGGAAGAAGACACCTTTCTTGAGATCGCTCTCGATCTCCTCCAGCGAACGCCCCATCGTCTCGGGTACGTAGCGGATGATGAAGACGAGCGCGATCGTGGTGATCACCGCATAGAGCCAGAAGGTACCGGAGGTGCCAAGCGCGCTGATCAGCGAAAGCGTCGTCAGCGTCACCAGCAGGTTGAAGACCCAGTGGCTCAGCGCGCCCATGCTGGCGCCCTTGCCTCGTACGAACAGCGGATAGACCTCGGCGTTGATCAGCCATAGACAGACGCCGAAACTGCAGTTGAGCGCCATGTAGATCGCCAGACAGGCGACCAGGGCGTACTGGCTGAAGGCATCCTCCGGGGCGCCGCCCACGAACAGTATCCCCATGATCACCAGCGCCACCGCCGAGCCGGGCACCATCCACAGCAGGAAGCGTTTGCGCCCGATCCGATCGACCAGGAAAATCCCCAGGATGGTCGCCAGGTTGATCAACACGGCGCCACCGATGGCCGCCAGCACCGAGGCGCCGTCGCCGAAACCGGCCTGGCTCAGGATGGTCGGCGCGTAGTAGATCAGGGCGTTGTTGCCGGTGATCTGGGAGAACATCGCGATCCCCACGCCGGCCACCAGCGCCGGACGGATCCAGGGCTGGAACAGATCGCGCCAGGATCCTTCGGGCCGGGCCGACACCTCCTTGATCTCGTCCATCTCCGACTGCGCCCCCTCCCGGCTGGCACGTACCCGCTCGAGGATACCCAGCGCCTCGGGTTCACGCCCCTTGCTCACCAGCCAGCGCGGGCTCTCCGGCAGGACCAGCATGCCCAGCATCAGGATCACCGCCGGGATGGTGCCCAGGCCGAACATCCAGCGCCACTGCTCGCCCAGGCCGTAGCCCACCAGGTAGGCGACGAGAATGCCGAACACCACCATGAACTGGAACATCACCACCAGCTTGCCTCGGTGCTCCGGCGGCGTGACCTCGGCGATATAGACCGGAATGATCTGCGTCGCGCTGCCGGCGGAGAGCCCGAGAATGAATCGCGCCGCGATCAGCATGCCGACGCTGGTCGAGGCCGCCGACAGGATCGAGCCGACGATGAATACCGCGCCGACCAGCACGATCGTCCAGCGACGCCCGAGCCGGTCGGAGAGCCGGCCGGTACCCACGCAGCCGACGATGGCGCCGAGGATGATCGCCCCGGTGACGAGCTGCTTGAGCGTGTCGTCCAGCGCGAACTGCTTGGACAGCCCGAGCAGGGCCACGCCGATGATGCCGGTATCGTAGCCGAACAACAGACCACCCAGGGCGGCCACGACCGAGACCATCACGACCAGCCCCTTGCGCTTCGGACCGCGACCGGCGGCAGCGATTGCATTCATGCTTCTCTCCTTGAAATCGGGCGTCCTGGAGATTGAGTCGCCCAGCTCGAATGATGACTACACGTCTCTGCTACGTGTCCTTGAATCGAATCCGGTTGCCGCTCCACCACAGCTGGCGATCGGCGTTGGCGGCTAGCGCCTCGATACGCTCGGCGTTGGGCGCATCGGTGGTGCGGACCCAGTCCAGCGCCTGCCGCTCGGTGCGCCCGAACTGCCGATGGCGGGCGACCAGGCGGGACTCGCGCAGCTCACGGTCGACATCGAGAAACCACACCTCGTCCAGCATCTCCCGCACCTGCGGCCACGGCGCGTCCTCGAGCAGCAGGTAGTTGCCCTCGGTGATGATCAGAGAGGTCTGTGGCGCCACCGCGATACTGGCGGCGATGGGCTCCTCGAGCTCGCGATAGAAGCCCGGCGCGTAGACCGTCTCCCCACCGAAGCCGGCGCGAAGGCGCTTGAGCAGGTCGCGATAGCCGAACGCGTCGAACGTATCCGGTGCTCCCTTTCGCCCGGCCCGGTCCAGTGCCGCCAGTTGTCGATTGGAGAGATGGAAACCGTCCATGGGGACGATCTGCGTCCGATCGCCGAGTGCAGCGAAAAGCGCCTCGGAGAGCGTACTTTTGCCAGAGCCGGGAGCACCGACCAGGCCGAGAATTCGACGTCGGGATGAATCGATTAAGCTACGGGCGGCATCGAGAATGAGCGGATCGATATCGATCGATAGCGTCCGCGTCTCCGTCGTGGTGATACGCATGGGGGATCGCAGGAAAGCCGGAAGTGGCAACAAGCGTAGCATGCTCATTTTGATGGTGAGAGTCGTCTATCGGCGACACAACCAAAGTCGTAAACTTACTAACGTCAGGGGCCGACGAAACGCCACTCGCCGAATTCACTCCGACGAGTGGCGCGAGGCGCCGGTACGGCTTCGAGTCGCGGTATCCGGCCGGGGGTCACTCGCCGGCTCGCCGACGCAAACGCGCGACCTCGTCCATCAGTTCCAGCGCCAGTGCCGCGCCGGCCAGATTGACGCCCAGGTCGCGCTGCAGACGCTGGACGACCCTGACGCGATGCAGGCTCGCGCCATAGAAACGCCACTGTTCGCGTCGGCGACCGTGGGGGACGATGACGCCCTCGTCGACCAGCTCGATGACCCATTCGGCATGTACCGTACAGGTTCGGCACAGCTCGCCCAGCGTCAGGACCGGCGTCTCGTCGAGGTTGTCGACCGGGACCCGGGTGAGATCGTGGATGGTCATGACCTGCCCTCCGCTGTCGCTCTGGGGTTGAAGTTCGCCACCGCTTCCAGCTGGCGATAGGCCGCCTTGACGTCGTCATTCGTCGCCGGCGGCAGTACGATCTTCAAGGCGACGTAGCAGTCGCCCGGTGGCTCGCCGGGAATGCCTCGACCCTTGAGTCGCAGGCGCCGCCCGTCCTGGGAGTCCGCCGGGACTTTCAGTTCCACCGAACCCTCGGGCAACGGTACCGCGATCGTCGCGCCCAGCGCCGCTTCCCAGGGCGCCACGGGCAGGGTCAGGGTGACATCGCGCCCCTCGACCTGATAGCGCCGGTGCGATTCGAACTCGATCTCCAGATAGAGATCGCCAGCCGGACCGCCACCCATGCCAGGCTCCCCCTGACCGGCCAGACGAATTCGCTGGCCCTGTTTCACGCCCTTCGGAATCCGGACTTTCAAGGTCCGCTGGCGGGGCCGCAACCTGCCCTGCTCATCGAGTTCGCCGCTCTGCAGCGTGAGGGTGCGCACGGCACCGCGATAGGCATCCTCAAGCGCGATCGACACCTTGGCATGATGATCCTCTCCGCGAGCACGATACCGCATGCCGCCGGGATCGCCACTCGAGCCTGCGAAACCCTGGCCCGACCCTCGACGTTGACCGAACAGCGATTCGAAGAAATCGCTGAAGGCGGCGTGCTGCTCCTGGGAGTAGCCCTCTTGGGTATAACCGCCACCCCGAAACTCGAACCCGGCATCCCAGTCCGGCGGCGGCCGGAAATCCTCGCCGGCCCGCTGACCTTGACCCACCCGATCATAGGCGAGACGTTTTTCGGGATCCTTCAGGACTTCGTATGCCTCACCCAGCTCCTTGAAGCGCGCATCGGCATCGGCTTCCTGGCTGACATCCGGGTGATACTTTCGAGCCAGCCTGCGATAGGCGCGCTTGATCTCATCCTGGGTGGCATCCCGCTCCACGCCCAGTACCGCGTAGTAATCCTTGAACTCCATGCCGCACTCCCTGTCGAGGGGCCGCCGGCACCCGAAGTCGGGCCGGCGTGACGATCATTACCGTTATAGCAGGTATCGATCCGCCCGCCGTGGTTAGCCGGTGTTGCGGAGCCCGGCGGCGATGCCCGCCATGGTCACCATCAGGGCCCGCGACAGTTCCGGCGTGATATCGCCGCTGGCGTCCCGGTTTCGCTGCAGCAGTTCTGCCTGGAGGCCGTGCAGCGGGTCGATATAGGGGTTGCGCACCTCGATGGCCTGGCTGATCAACGGCGTGTTCTCCAGCAGTCGATGCTGGTCGAGGATTCGCAGCAGCACGGCCTCGAGATCGACCAGCCGCTGGCGCAGCGATTCGCCCAGCCGGGTCAGGGCGGGGTCGTCGACCAGGCGCTTCTCGTAGTAGGCCGCAATGAGCGGATCCGACTTGGCCAGCAGCATCTCGAGCATATCCAGATAGGTGCCGAAGAAGGGCCACTGTTCGCGCATCTCTCGTAGTCTGTCGAGCCCCCCGTGCTCCTCCAGCCGCGTCGCGAACGCCTCGCCGCTGCCGAGCCAGGCCGGCAGCATCAGCCGGGTCTGGGTCCAGGCGAAGATCCACGGGATGGCCCGCAGCGTCTCGATACCACCCTCCTGGCGCCGTTTGGCGGGGCGCGACCCCAGCGGGAGACGGCCCAGCGCGCCCTCCGGCGTCACCGCGCGGAAATAGGGAACGAAATCCGGATCTTCGCGCACGACGCCCACATAGGCGCGATGGGCGATGTCGGCCAGGCGATCCATCTCCTCGCGCCATACGGGTCGGGGGGCGGGCGGTGGCAACAGCGTCGCCTCCAGCACCGCGCAGACGTAGATCTCCATCGACCGCAGGGCGATATCGGGCTGACCGAACTTGAAGCGGATCATTTCGCCCTGCTCGGTCACCCGCAGGCTGCCGTTCACAGATCCCGGCGGCTGCGACAGGATCGCGGCGTGGGCGGGGCCGCCGCCGCGACCGACGGTGCCGCCGCGACCGTGGAACAGCGTCAACGCGACGCCGCCGTCGCGACACACCTCGACCAGCCGCTCCTGGGCCCGGTACTGGGCCCAGGCCGCCGCCAGCTGACCGGCATCCTTGGCCGAATCCGAGTAGCCGATCATCACTTCCTGGTAATCGCCGGCGACCTCCCGATATCCCGGCAGAGCCAGCAGACGTTCGATCACGTCGCCGGCCCGGTCCAGATCGTCCAGGGTCTCGAACAGCGGCGCGATGGGCAGACGCACGCCGTTACCGGCCTCCTTCATCAGCAGCGCCACCGCCAGCACGTCGGAGGGTTGCTGGGCCATCGAGATGATGTAGGTCCCCAGGGCCTGGCGGTGCTCGCGTCCGATGACGCCGAAGGTGTCGAGCACTTCCCGGGTTTCCGCGGAACAGGCCCAGCACGACGGAATCAGCGGCCGCGGCGAGGTCAGCTCCTCGAGCAGGAACGCCTGACGGCGCTCTTCGTCCCAATCCCGATAGTTGCCGAGGTCGAGATATTGGGTCAGCTCTTCGAAGACCTGGGCATGGCGGGCGCCATCCTGGCGCACGTCGAGCTTGGCCAGGTTAACGCCGAACACCGCCACCCGTCGCAAGGTATCCAGCAGTACGCCGTTGGCAATGGTCTCCAGTCCCACGTCGCACAGCGAGCGGTGGCAGGCCAGTAACGGGGCGAAGAGCTGATCTCGCGTTTCGATGATCGCGCTGTCGGCGGGAACCTCCCCGTCGAGCCGCGCTCGCGCCCACGCCCGGGTCGCCTCCAGCCGAGTCGACAACCGCTTCAGCAGTGCCCGATAAGGCTCCGGGTCGTCACCGACCTCGGCGTGGAGGGCATCGCTCGCCTCCCACATCGACAGCTCCGCCTTGAGCTGTTCGAGATCGCGAAGATAGAGATCGGCCGCCATCCAGCGCCCCAGCAGCAGCACCTCCTCGGTCACGCTGGCCGTCACGTTGGGGTTGCCGTCACGATCGCCCCCCATCCAGGACGCGAACCGGATGGGCGACGCCTCCAGCGGCAGGCGCTCGCCGGCCTTCTCCATCAGCAGCGCATCCAGGTCGCGATGGAAGGTCGGCACCGCTTCCCACAGCGAATTCTCGATGACCGCGAATCCCCACTTCGCCTCGTCGACGGGGGTGGGACGCTCATGGCGGATCTCGTCGGTATGCCAGGACTGGGCGATCAGCTCCTCGAGTCGCCCCTGCGCGCGGTGCTGCACTTCCGGCTGGTCGCCACTGTCCTCGATGATCTGCAGGCAGTGGTCGATGGCGTCGTATTTCTGGATCAGCGTGCGTCGAATGACTTCGGTGGGATGGGCGGTCAGCACCAGATCGATGCGCATGCCGGCAATCGCATCCACCAGTTGACGAGGGGATTGACCGGCCGTCGTCGCGCGCTGGAGCAGTTCGCCCAGATCGGGCTGGGTGCCCGGCTTGTAATCCTCGACACGCCGAAAGCGCGCCCGGTAATGCTGCTCGGCGATGTTGGAAAAGTTGAGAAACTGGTTGAACGCGCGGGTGACCGGCAGCAATTCGCCTTCGGGAAGTGACCGGAGATAGTCGATCAGCTCGCGACGATCCGCCTCCTCGGCGCTCTGCCGCCCCTTCTTGGCCAGGGCGCGAATCCGTTCGATCCGATCCACGAACTCGCTGCCCAGATCCTTGGCAATGGTCCGGCCAAGGCTATCCCCCAGCAGCCGGACATTGTCTCGCAACGACTCGTGCAGCGACGTTTCCTGTTCTGAACTCATGGCATCCCTCCCCAAAATGACCCAACCGGCACGCCGGCGGGCGTGCCGGTCGCCGACGACACGACACGACACGACACGACACGACAAAGATAAATCGTTCAAGGCGTCAGCATAACGATCTGGGGGAAAGAATCGACCGGAACAGAAGCGACATTAGTCGTAAGTTTACGACATTGACGATCTGCCGCTGGCGCTCTCTTCCTGTTTCGCCGCCTGCCAGTGGCGCTCCATCTGCGCCAGCGTGGCATCGCCAGGAGTGACGCCGTCGCGGGCCAGCGCACGCTCGACATGGCGGAAACGTCGCTCGAACTTGGCGTTGGTGCGGCGCAGCTGCTGCTCCGGATCGCACCCAAGCCGCCGGGCCAGATTGACCACGGCGAACAGCAGATCGCCGACCTCTTCTTGGGCGTGAGCCCGGTCGTCGTCGGCCAGCGCCGACTCGACCTCCGCCAGCTCCTCCCGGATCTTGTCGATGACGCCACGCTCCTCCGGCCAGTCGAAGCCTTCGCCGGCGGCCCGCTTGCTCAGCTTGGCGGCACGGCTCAGCGCGGGCAGTGCCGTGGGAATGTCGTCCAGCGCCGAGAGGGGTTGCGAGGGGGAAGAGACGCGCGCCTCGCGCTCCTCCGCCTTCAACGCTTCCCAGCGCGCCTTGACCCGGCTCTCGGCTACCGGCTGGGTGGTGCCATCGCCCTCGTCGCGCCGGGAGTCCAGGGTGCCGTCGGGGAACACATGCGGATGTCGCCGCAGCATCTTCGCCGTCAGGGTGTGCACGATGTCGTCGAAATCGAACCGCCCTTCTTCTCTCGCGAACTGGCTGTAATAGACCACCTGAAACAGCAGATCGCCCAGTTCGCCGGGCAGTTCGTCGAAGCCGCGGCGCTCGATGGCATCGGCCACTTCATAGGCCTCCTCCAGCGTATGGGGGACGATGGTGTCCCAATCCTGCTTGATATCCCACGGGCAGCCGTGACGCGGGTCCCTCAACACCGCCATCAACGTCAGCAGGTCATCCAGCGAATGGCGGCCATCGTTCGGCGCTGTCGGGGCGTTGCTGTCCTGCATATGGATTCCTATCCCTGTCCATGGCCTTGCCGCAGCCGTTTCACGTCGATCACGTTGGGGAGCTGCTGGATACGCGAGAAGATGCGCTCGAGCGCTTCCAGCCCCTCGATCTCCAGGGTGATTCGCATCCGCGCGATGTTGTCGAGCTTGTCGGTCACGGTGTTGACCGAGGTCACGTTGACACGATCGCTGGAGAGCACGTGAGTGACGTCGCGCAGCAGTCCGGAGCGGTCCCACGCTTCGATTTCGATGTCCACCGGATACTGGGCGCGCTCTTTCTGGCCCCACTCGACGTCGACGATGCGCCTGGGCTCCTCGCTGCGAAGCTGGAGTACGTTGGGGCAGTCCTGGCGATGGACGGTGACCCCCCGGCCCTGGGTGATGTAGCCGATGATCTGGTCGCCGGGTACCGGATGGCAGCAATTGGCCATTGCGGTCTTGAGATTGCCGACGCCCAGCACGGTGATACCGTCGCTAGGCTCCTTGCCCTGATGCCGACGAGGCTTGGTCAGCAGGCGGTCGAGCTGCTCCTGGTCGTCGCTCTCGCCGAACAGCTGCTGGGCCTGATGCAGCACCTGGCCGATACGCAGATCGCCGGCGCCGATGGCGGCATACATGTCCTCCACGGAGGTGTAGTTGACCGCGCCTGCCAGTCGCTCGAGATCGACCCCGTCGATATCGAGGCGACGAAACTCGCGATCGAAGATCGCCTTGCCCTCGTCGAGATTCTGCTCCCGCGCCTGCAGCTTGAACCAGGCCTGGATCTTGGACCGGGCACGCGTGGTGCGCACATAGCCGAGATTGGGATTGATCCAGTCCCGGCTCGGCGCGCTCTTCGTCGCGGTCAGGATCTCGACCTGCTGGCCGGTCTTGAGCAGGTAGGTTAACGGCACGATGCGGCCGTCGACCTTGGCACCGCGGCAACGGTGGCCGATCTCGGTATGCACGCGGTAGGCGAAGTCGATGGGCGTCGCGATCTGCGGCATGTCGATGACGTGGCCATCCGGGGTGAACACGTAGATCCGGTCCGGCGCCACGTCGCTGGCCAGCCCCTCCCGGAAATCGCCGACATCGCCCACTTCCTCCTGCCACTCGAGCACCTGGCGGAGCCAGGCGATCTTCTCCTCGTAGCCCCGGCTCTTGGCGTCGGTATCCATCCCCTTGTAGCGCCAGTGGGCGCAAACGCCGAGTTCCGCCTCCTCGTGCATGCCGAAAGTCCGCACCTGGATCTCCAGCACCTTGTTCTCGGGCCCGATGACGGCGGTGTGCAGCGACTGGTAGCCGTTCTTCTTGGGGTTGGCGATGTAGTCGTCGAATTCGTTGGGGACGTGGTGCCAGCGTGAATGCACCACCCCAAGCGTGGTGTAGCAGTCGGCGATCTCGGGTACCAGGATACGCACCGCCCGGACGTCGTAGACCTGGGAAAAGTCGATGCGCTTGCGCTGCATCTTGCGCCAGATCGAATAGATGTGCTTTGCCCGGCCATCGACCTGGTAGCGCAGGATCCCCTGGCGCTCGAGCAGCGTCTCCAGGGTCTCCACGACCTCGTGGATGTAGCGGTCGCGATCCAGGCGCTTCTCCGCCAGCTGCTTGGCGATCGACTTGTATTCGGTCTCGTGCAGGTAGCGAAAGGCCAGGTCCTCCAGCTCCCACTTGACCTGGCCGATGCCGAGGCGATGCGCCAGCGGCGCGTAGATGTCGAAGACCTCGCGCGCGACGCGCAGGCGCTTCTCCCGCGAGGCATCCTTGACCTGACGCAACATGCAGGTGCGCTCGGCGATCTTGATCAGCGCGACGCGGACGTCGTCGACCATGGTCACCAGCATCTTGCGCAGGTTGTCCTGCTGGTTGTGCTGGGACAGCCCCTGCTTGGGTGCCTGCAGCTGGCTGATCGCGGCCATGCTGAGCACCCCCTCGATCAGCTTGGCGACCTCTTCCCCGATCTGCTTGGCGACGCTCTCCAGGCTCAGCAGGCCGCGACGGACGCTGCGATAGAGGATCGCGGCCTCCAGCGTCTGCTGGTCCAGCTTGAGCTGACTGAGGATATCGGCCATCTCCAGGCCGGTCAGCAGCGTCTGGTCGGCGAGGGCGTCGCCAGCTTGAGTGTCCCGCTCGCTTGCCCGCAGGGCCAGCTGGCAGGCCTGAAGGATGCGCTCGGGGGCGCGCAGTTCGACCTCCTGCTGCAGCCGCGTCACCCACAGATCCAGATCGACGCTGCCGTCATCGACCAGCGGCTCGCTTTCTCGCACCTTCACCATGCTAGTGCCTGCCTCCCGAAGCTGGGGTCCCGTGGCCTTCGTTCCGACGCCTTGACCGGCTGGAACGGGCTGGCCGTTCGAACAACGCGAGTGATTCCAGATGTGCCGTGTGGGGAAACATGTCGGCCATCGCCAGGCGGGACAGCACGAAACCGCCAGCCAGCAAGTGGGCCGCGTCCCGGGCCAGCGACGCCGGATCGCAGGAGACGTATGCCACCCGCGCCACGCCGCTGTCTGCCAGTCGGCGGCAGATCGCGCTGGCGCCCTCCCGTGGCGGATCGAGCAGCACCGTGTCGTGCTCGGCGATCAAGGCGTCGACCGCGCTGCCGGGGTCGCTGAGGTCGGCCTGCAGCGCATCGACGTCGAGACCGTTCCGCCTGGCATTGTCCCGCAGGCGCTCGACCATCGCATTGCTACCTTCGACAGCGGTGATCCTGGCAGCGTCTTCGGCCAGGGCCAGCGAGAAATTGCCGATGCCGGCGAACAGGTCGAGCAGGGAGTCGTCGCGCCCCGGCGCGAGCCAGTCCCGAAGGGTATCGATCAGGCGTTGGTTGACCGGGGCGTTGACCTGCAGGAAGTCCCCCGGCGTCAGCGCCAGCGACACCGGCCGCCGACGGCCGGACACGGTGGTGACCAGTCGCGGCTGATCGCTCAACCAGACCAGCTCGGCCGTCTCCCGCCCGCGTCGCAGCGCACAGGCCAGGGCCTCACGCGCCGCGAACGCGCGCCAGCGCTGCTCGTCTTCCGGCACCTGGCGCAGCTGTCGGACCACCACGGTGACGACATCGCCATCGGTCAGCAGCAGCTCGAGATGACCGACGTGGCGCGGCGCCTCGAGCGACTCGAGCTGGGCCCGCAGTCGCGGCAACAGGGCCGCCAGCGAGGGCGCAAGCACGTGACAGCTGTCGATATCGACCAACTGCTCGCTGCCCCGTGCACGAAAGCCGAGATGGACTCGGCCCTGGGCATCGCGTTTGACGCCGAGCCTGGCCCGGCGCCGGTAACCGGCATCGTCACCCGCCAATATCGCCACGTCCTCCGGGGCATCGATACCCTGGCGCCCGAGCAGGTCGACCAGCACCTGTCGCTTGTGCTCGCGCTGCCCCGCAACACTCAGATGCTGCAGGTCGCATCCTCCACAACGAGTGGCGTACACGCAGGGCGGTTCCACCCGGCTCGCGGCATCGCTGAGTCGCTCGCGGACATGCGCTTCGTCGTAGCGCTTGCGCTGGCGGTGTATCGCCACCTCGACGCGCTCTCCCGGCAGTGCGGCGTCGACGAATACCGTCTTGCCTTCACCGTCGCGCGCGACGCCGCGCCCGTCATGGGCCAGCCGCTCGACCGTCAGCGTGCCCGCGTCCGCGGACGCCGCGGTGGCGGGTCGCGATACCTGGCGTTCCCGGCGCACGGCCGGCGTCCGCTTTTTCCCCAGCATCGCCATGGTCAGGATTCCGGCGCGTAGAGGCCGGTGGAGAGATAGCGGTCGCCGCGATCGCAGACGATGAACACGATGACGGCATTGTCGACCTGCTCGGCGACCCGCAATGCACCCGCCAGCGCGCCGCCGGAGGAGACACCAGCCAGAATGCCCTCTTCCCGCGCCAGCCGGCGCATGTGTTGCTCGGCCTCCTGCTGGCCGATATCGAGTACGCTGTCGACCCGCTGCGGTTCGAAGATGTCGGGGAGGTAGGCTTCCGGCCAGCGTCGAATGCCGGCGATGCTGGCACCATCGGCCGGCTGCAGGCCGACGATCTGGATCGAGGGATTGCGCTCCTTCAGATAACGCGAGGTGCCCATGATGGTGCCGGTGGTGCCCATGGCACTGACGAAGTGCGTGATGCGGCCGGCGGTCTGCTCCCACAATTCAGGACCGGTGGTGCGGTAGTGCGCCAGAGGATTGTCGGGGTTGGCGAACTGGTTGAGCGGCTTGCCTTCTCCCCGGGCGATCATCTCGTCTGCCAGGTCCCGGGCGCCCTCCATGCCCGCCTCCTTGCTGACGCCGATCAGCCTGGCACCGTACGCCGCCATGGCCTGCTTGCGCTCGCTCGAGGCGTTGTCGGGCATGATCAGGACCATCCGGTAACCCATCACCGCCGCCGCCATGGCCAGGGCGATGCCGGTATTGCCGGAGGTCGCCTCGATCAGCGTGTCGCCGGGAGAGATGTCGCCGCGGGCCTCCGCCTCGCGAAGCATGGACAGCGCCGGACGATCCTTGACCGACCCCGCGGGATTGTTGCCTTCCAGCTTGGCCAGAATCGTGTTGTCGCGCCCGGCGGAAATGCGAGCGAGTCTGACCAGCGGCGTGTTGCCGACGGTCTGCGCAAGCGTGGGGAATGCCATAGTGAGTGTCCTAGAGCCAGAGCCTGAGCGTTTTCGGTCCCTGCTGTCTCGAGAAGATCAGCCGAAAACCGATGATAGAGAGTCACTACAGTATATCGAAGCCAGCGGGGGACATGACAGCGCTCGGCCAACCGATCCGGCCTTCGCTACGCTGGTGATGCTGTGACACGATGCCGAAGAGATTTTTTACACCAGGGTCGACTGAGGTTACGGCAGACACTACGGTTTTAACCGTATTCGCCGATAGAATCGATTGGGAACGCAAAAGGCTCGGGTAACTCATGGCTTCACGCTGGCTGATCATTCTATCGCTGCTGTTGTCGGCGCTACTACTCGGGATCACCGGGTGGCATGCGTGGGACTGGCATCGAGCCAGCGACGAGATGCTCTTCCGGCGGCTGAAAAGTATCAATCGCGTCTTCACGCCTTCATTGGCCGAAGCGGCGCAGGATGAAGACATGGCACGAGTCCATCGGCTGCTGGTGCGCCTGACCGACGATCCGGCGATCATCAACGCCACCCTGCGAGACGACAGCGGCGCCACACGGGACTTCACCGGGTCCGCGCCGCCCCCGCCACTTACGACGCTCCCGGCGACCTTGGCAACCTGGGACCAGGGCGGCTCGCAGCGCTGGGTGCAGCCACTGGGCGACTTCCTGGCACAGCAGTCGCCCCGTCGTTACTGGCTGGACCTGACCCTCGACCCCTCGAGAGCCAGCACCTATTCGCAAAGCGCCCTCCCCGCCCTGATGCCACTGCTGTCGCTGCTGCTGCTGATTCCCGCAACTCTCGCCTGGCGACACTCACGGCGCGCCAGGAGAAAGCCCGACAGCCTGCCGGGGCAGGCGGCTCCCGCCGGCCACTCCGTCAACCTCTCCGAGGCCGGTCCGGACAGCGACCTGACCTACATGAGTCATGAGCTGCGCGCGCCACTCTCCGGCCTGCTCGGTTTTTGTCGCCTGCTGGAGAACACGCCCCTCGATGCCCAGCAGCGCGAGTGGCTGCGTCACATTCACCTGGCGTCCAATGGCCTCCTGGATACCGTCGACCATGTGCTGGGGGACTCCCGTCGCTGTCGGACGAACAACGTGTTCGATATCGCCGAGGTGCTGTGGGAAGTCCTCTGCCTCCAGACCCCGCTGGCACAGTCCAAGCGAATTACCCTGCTGGCGATCGTCTACGACGATGTCCCGCCCCGCCTCATCGGCGCCGACGTCGCCGTGCGCCAGTTGCTGACCAACCTGGTCAACAATGCCATCAAGTACGGCGGTGAAGGCGACGTCGTCACGCGCATCGTGCTGGAGAGCCGGGAAGGCAGCGCCGTCCGGCTCCGACTGAGCGTAAGCGACGGAGGCAACGCCACCCCCGCCCACCGTGAACGGCTGCGCCGACTGATCGACCAAGGTGCGACTCGCTCCGTCAACGCCGAGGACGGCGTCGGTATCGCCATCTGCCATCGTCTGGCGGCGGAGATGGACGGCTCTCTCGCGCTGGGCGAGCGCCGGGCCGGGAGTCAGACGATCGTTTCCCGCCTCGGGTTCGAGGCCTGCGAACCCTACGTTCGTCCGGCGGAGTTCGATCTCGGGGGGGCCAGGATCGGCGTATGGCAGCCCCACACCCGTCTCGCCCACCTGCTGGATTACGCCCTCAAGCGCTGGCACGCGCTGCCGAGTACCATGGCCACGGCGGATTCGCTGACGTCGGCGGATGACACGAGTCAGCTCCTCATCATCGGCATCGACGACGAAGCGCTCTCCCCCGACACCCACGACCTCTGGCAGCGCCGATTCGACGCCATTTCCCAGCCCTGCCTGGTGGTCGCCAACGTGGCACCGACGCGGGCGCTGGCCTGGCGCCTTCCTCAGGGCAGCGTCGTGCTGAGGCAGCCGATGTCCCGCTATATGCAGGGCCGTACCCTGGCCAAGATGCTTGCGGAATGTCGTCAGCGAACACTGCCTCGCCGCCCCCGAGTGCTGGTCGTCGACGACGACGAGGTCTCTCAGCACTACCTTGACGCGGTCCTGCCCATCATTGGCGCCAAGGCCCTGGTGGCCGGCACCGCGGCAGAGGCCATCGCCATCGCTTCGGAAACACCGGTCGATCTGGTGCTGATGGATCTGCATCTGCCGGACGCCAGCGGCTTCGAGACGACGAGTCGGCTGCGACGACTGGGCGCGGATTGGGCGCACAAGCCCGTCATTGCCATGACGGCGGGGCCGGACAACCATGACACCGGGGTGGCGGGCAGCGAGGCCAACGAAGTACTGGCCAAGCCGTTGGACGAGCGCCTGCTCAGGGAACTGCTGGCGAAATACCTGCCCATCGCCGAATCGCCGACCGCTGACCGGCAGCCGGAAACGGCGATGGCCGACCGGGAGAGCGCGGTGGAAGAAGCCGGTTTACCCGCCCCGAACCCGCTGTCCCATGCCGGCGACCTGCCGGTCGTCGACAAGGCCCAGGCCCGGGAACGCAGCGGCGGTCGCGAAGCGCTCGTCACGGAGATGATGACATTGCTGATCGCGGAGCTGCCGAGACACCGCCGGGAACTGAATGCGGCATGGCAACAGCGTGATGTCGCCCTGCTTCGAGAGAGAGTGCATCAGCTCGGGGGCGGCTGTCGCTACTGCGGCGTACCGCAACTCGCGGCGGCGTGCGAGGAACTGGAGCGACGCTGTCGCCACGCCGACATCGACGAATGCGACGAGGCGTTTCGTGAGCTGATAGCCGCCTGCGATCGCCTGATCCTCTGGGCCGACGACCAGGCGATCACCGACATCCACTGACAGGTCTACCCGTGGTCGTGGTCGTGGTCGTGGTCGTGGTCGTGGTCGTGGTCAAAGGATTCGATCTGGGCGATCAGCCCGGACTCCTGGCCCGCGACCATCAGCCGCTTCATTTCCCCCACGGCTTCCTTGAGCCCGACGAACAGCGCGCGGGCGATGATCGCATGGCCGATATTGAGCTCGTGAACGCCGGGGATCGCCGCGATCGCCTCGACGTTGTGGTAGTGAAGTCCATGCCCGGCATTCACCACCAGACCCAGTTCGCTCGCGAACTCCGCCGCCGCCGCCAATCGCTCGTACTCGAGCCGCCGTGAAGCGCCCGTCGCCTCCGCGTACGCGCCGGTGTGCAATTCGATCACCGGCGCGCCCGCCTCGAACGCCGCCTGAATCTGCGCAGGCTCGGGATCGATGAACAGCGATACCTGGCAACCCGCCGCCCCGAGTCGCTCGCAGGCGCCTGCGACCGCATCACGGCCGGCCATCACGTCCAGCCCGCCCTCGGTCGTCAACTCTTCCCGCTTTTCCGGCACCAGGCAGACATCCGCCGGCTTCAGCCGCTCAGCGAGGGCGATCATCTCCTCGGTCACCGCCATCTCCAGGTTCATGCGCGTATTGAGCACGGCCGCGATCAGTTCGACGTCCCGCTCCTGGATATGCCGTCTGTCCTCGCGCAGATGCAAGGTGATGCCATCGGCACCGGCTTCCTCGGCCAGCAGCGCGGCCTGGACCGGGTCGGGATAGCGGGTACCGCGGGCCTGGCGTAGCGTCGCGACATGGTCGATGTTGACACCCAACTGAATACGAGTAGCGATCATGAACTCGGGCTCCTTGGAGCGGTGAAAGACAAGAGGACCTGGGTCGAGGGACGAGCTCCCCGGCCCGGCGATAGCGAGAATCAGGCACGCCCCTGACGGCGGCGCTGGCTGAGCCGTTGCATCAGTTCCCGGGAGCGTAGCGGCTGGTTGCCAATCAGCGGCGCCAGCGCCGCTCGGGTCAATGCCTTGCTCAGGCCAGCAAGCCCGGACGCGTCCCAGTCGCCGCGCGCCAGCAGCTTGAGGCTGCGGCCATCCCAACCGGGGTGCTGCGCACCGACGGGCATGAAGCGGCGGCTCTCGACAACGTAGGTGTAACGGGTGGAGGGGTCGAGCGGGCTGTCGTCCGTCTCGAGAAAGATCGGCTCGGCATCCAGTGCCTCCAGCAGGGTGATCTCAAGGCGCCTGAGGCTGGTGGCACGTTCGGCCGGCCGGGTCAGTCGCTCGATCGTCCAGGCGTAGATGGCGAAGAGATCGCCCGTCGGCAGCCCGACCGGCAGCGCTCGCGTCAGCAGCTCATTGGCGTAGAGTCCACAAAGCAAGCCTTCACCGGCCAGCAACACGGCGCTCTGGGTGGTTTCCATCATCCGCAGGCGTTTGAGATCGCCGTCGCCGATCCAGGTCAGATGCAGTGGCGCAAAAGGTTGCAGCTTGGCGCGGGACTTGCTCCCCGCCCGCTGAACGCCCTGGGCGACGGCGCGGATATGGCCGTGCTCCAGCGTGATGACGTCCACCAGGGCGCTGGTCTCCCGATAGGGCCGCTTGTGCAGCAGATAAGCCGGCTGGGGCGTCATGGCCAATGCCTCTTGAGAGGAGCACGCAGTTCCCTGCTCGAATCAGTTCGTCGATCGGAAGATCGGATCGTCAATCGAGATGCTCGTCAATCGAGATTGTAGCCAAGGCTCTTGAGCGCCCGGTCATCGTCCGACCAACCCCGCTTGACCTTGACCCACAGGTTGAGCATGACCTTGCTGTCGAAAGCGCGCTCCATCTCCTGGCGCGCCTCGATGCCGATCTTCTTGATCCGCTCCCCCTTGTCGCCGATCAGAATCTTCTTCTGGCCCTGGCGCTCGACCAGCATCAACGCGCTGATGTGGATGACCTTGCCCTCGTCGCGGAACTCCTCGATCTCGACGGTCATCTGGTAGGGCAACTCATCACCCAACTGGCGCATGACCTTCTCGCGCACCAGCTCGGCGGCCAGAAAACGCTGGCTCTTGTCGGTGATCTGGTCGTCCGGGAAATAGTGCACGCCTTCCGGCAACCGCTTGGCGACCTCGCCCTCGAGCTCCGGCACGTTGGTACCGTGTTTGGCCGAGATCGGCAGAATGGCGGCGAACTCGCGCCTGGCGGAGAGCGATTCCAGCCACGGCAGCAACGTCGTCTTGTCCTCCAGCCAATCGACCTTGTTGACCGCCAGGATCACCGGCGCCTGCACGTGGGTGAGCTTGTCGAGAACGACCTGGTCCTCGTCCGTCCAGCGCGTGCGGTCGACCAGGAACACCACACAATCGACGTCGCGCAGCGCCTGGGTGGCCGCCTGATTCATGAAGCGGTTGATCGCCTTGTTGCGATCGCGGGTCTGCAGGTGAATACCCGGAGTATCGACGTAGATGAACTGCGCTTCATCGATCGTCTTGATGCCCATGACCTGATGGCGCGTGGTTTGCGGACGCCGGGAGGTGATGGAGATCTTCTGCCCCAGGATGCGGTTCATCAGCGTCGATTTACCCACGTTGGGACGCCCGACGATAGCGACGAAACCACAGCTCTGTGTCATTGGCGCTTGCCCTTTGATGGTTCGAGTTTGGACAACGCAAGCTCGGCGGCTTGCTGTTCGGCGATCCGCCGGCTGGAGCCTTCGCCCAGCGTCGGCGACTCGTCCAGCATGGAGACGTGGCACTCGACGCTGAAGGTCTGGGCGTGAGCTTCGCCCTCCACCGAGATCACCTCGTATCGCGGCAGCGCCTGCTGGCGGGACTGCAGGAACTCCTGCAGTCGCGTCTTGGGATCTTTCTGCGTGTTGTGCAGATCGATCGCCTCCAGCCGTGTCCCGAACCAGGCCAGCACTCGGCTGCGCGCCACGTCCATGCCGGCGTCGAGATAGATCGCACCGATCACCCCTTCCAGCGCGTCGGCGAGGATGGAGTCGCGACGATGGCCGCCGCTCTTCATCTCGCCCGAGCCCAGCCGCAGGCACTCTCCCAGCTCGAACTCACGTGCCACCACGGCGAGGGTCTGCCCCTTGACCAATCCGGCACGCAGACGGGACAGCTGCCCCTCCCGCGCGGCCGGAAATCGCTTGAACAGCGCCTCGCCGATCACGAAATTGACGATCGAGTCACCCAGAAACTCGAGTCGCTCATTGTTGGCGCCGCCCACGCTCCGGTGCGTCAGCGCCAGTTCCAGCAGCGTCGGGTCACGGAAGTCGTGGCCGATACGACGGCTGAAGCCTTGCAGAGGATCACTCACGTCATTCCCATTGAGTCGTTGTCTTTGAAACGAAGAGTCGTTGCATTCGACGCAAAGCGGGCGCGGGGAAGTCCCGTCGCCCGCCATGCGAGTCCTGTTGCTGGCCAACGATCCGGGAGCGGGCCTGACAGGCCCGGCGCGGGGTCGGTGGCGGGTTATATGAGAATCAGTTTATCTGGCGTACCGTACTGAAGCTAGGCAATCCGCCATCCCAGTGCATCCACACGGCGAACGCCTTGCCGACGATGTTCTTCTCCGGCACGAATCCCCAGTAGCGGCTGTCATTGGAGTGGTCACGGTTGTCGCCCATCATGAAGTATTCATGATCCGGCACCACGACCTCCCGCATCTGCGGCCCCGGGCTCTGCGGATTGTTGAAGATGCGATGGTCGACATCGCCGAGATGCTCTTCGAACAACTCCTCTCCGGGCGCCTCGGCGGGATCGGCGTCGGTCATCGACTTGGGCACCGGCTTGCCGTTGACGTAGAGCTGCTTGTTCTCGTAGCGGATTCGATCGCCGGGCAGCCCGATGACGCGCTTGATGAAGTTGACCGAAGGATCCTGGGGAAACCGGAAAACCATGACGTCACCGCGCTGGGGTTCTCCGACATCGGCGATTTCGGTGTTGATGACCGGCAGGCGAAGCCCGTAGCTGAACTTGTTGACCAGGATGAAATCGCCGATCTCCAGGGTCGGGCGCATGGAACCGGAGGGAATCTGGAAGGGTTCGATGACGAAACTGCGCAGCACCAGGACGATCAGCAGCACGGGGAAAAAGGAGCGGGCATAATCGACCGGCCAGGGGTCCTTGTAGCCCACCGACTTTTCATTACCCTGCGCTGCGGCGGCCGCCTGCTGACGCTGGCGACGGGGACGACGCCAAAACAGGCTGTCCAACAGCCAGACGAGCCCCGTGATGGCGACAGCCAACACCAGTAACAACGAAAAATCCATGAAGTGTTTTCCTACTCGTTCACTTTGAGAACGGCGAGAAACGCATCCTGGGGTATTTCGACGCGACCCACTTGCTTCATGCGTTTCTTGCCGGCTTTCTGCTTCTCCAGCAGTTTCTTCTTGCGCGTGGTGTCACCGCCATAGCATTTGGCCGTCACGTTCTTGCGCAGCGCCTTGACCGTGGATCGGGCCACGACATGGCCACCGATCGTCGCCTGAACCGCCACGTCGAACATCTGGCGCGGTATCAGCTCCTTCATCTTGTCGACCAGGATGCGGCCACGGGAGTGGGCATGGTCGCGATGGATGATCAGCGCCAGTGCGTCGACGCGCTCGCCATTGATGAGGATATCCAGGCGCACCAGCTTGGCCGCGTCGAACCTCTCGAAGCTGTAGTCGAGGGACGCGTAGCCCTTGGAGATCGACTTGAGCCGGTCGAAGAAATCCATGACGACCTCGGCCATCGGCAGTTCGTAGACGAGCTGCATCTGGCTGCCGAGCACCTGCATGTCGAGCTGGACCCCACGGCGGTTGACGCACTCCGAGATGACGTTGCCCACGTACTCCTGCGGCACCAGGATGGTGGCGCGCACGATCGGCTCGCGCATCTCCGACACGTTGGCCATGTCGGGCAGTTTCGACGGGTTGGAGATGGTGACCAACTCGCCGTTGTCCATCAGGATCTCGTAATTGACCGTGGGCGCCGTGGTCAGCAGATCGATGTCGTATTCGCGCTCCAGGCGCTCCTGGACGATCTCCATGTGCAGCGTGCCCAGGAAGCCGACGCGGAAGCCGAACCCGAGCGCATCGGAATTCTCCGGCACGTAGTCGAGCGAGGCGTCGTTGAGCGCCAGCTTCTCGAGTGCGTCACGGAAATCCTCGTAATCGTCGGAGCTGACCGGGAACATGCCCGCGTAGACCTGCGGCTTCACTTTCTGGAAACCGGGCAGGCGTGGCACGTCCTTGGTCTTGGTATGGGTGATGGTATCGCCGACGGGTGCACCCTGGATGTCCTTGATCCCGGCAATGACGAAACCCACCTCTCCCGCTCTCAGGATACCGGTGGAGTTCTGCTTGGGCGTGAAGTAGCCGATATCGGTCACCTCCCAGTCGCGACCGGTCGACTTCATCTGGATCTTGTCGCCCTTCTTCAGCGTGCCGTCGAACAGACGCACCAGCGACACGACGCCCTGGTAGTTGTCGAACCAGGAATCGATGATCAGCGCCTGCAGATGACCCTCGCGGTCTCCCTTGGGCGGCGGGATGTCCCGCACCAGCCGCTCGAGCAGCAGGTCGATGTTGAGACCGCTCTTGGCCGAGACGCGTACGGCATCTTGCGCTTCGAGGCCGATGATCTCCTCGATCTCGTGGGCGACCTTGTCCGGGTCGGCCTGGGGCAGGTCCATCTTGTTGAGCACCGGGAGCACTTCGAGATTCTGCTCGATGGCGGTGTAGCAGTTGGCAACCGACTGCGCCTCGACCCCCTGGGCGGCATCGACCACCAACAGCGCCCCCTCGCAGGCGTAGAGCGAGCGCGACACTTCGTAGGAGAAGTCGACGTGGCCCGGCGTGTCGATGAAATTGAGCTGATAGGTATTGCCGTCCTGAGCCCGATAGTCGAGCGTGACCGACTGGGCCTTGATGGTAATGCCGCGCTCGCGCTCGAGATCCATCGAGTCGAGCACCTGCTCCTTCAACTCACGCTCCGTCAGCCCGCCGCAGAACTGGATGATGCGGTCGGCGAGAGTGGACTTGCCGTGGTCGATGTGGGCGATGATCGAGAAGTTGCGGATGAACTTCAGTTGCTCGTTACTTGCAGCGTCTGCCATTTAAGCCTTACCGGTAATTTGTACGCGCGCAGTCCACACGGTGGCGCTGTTGCCGAGAAAACGCCGATGGGTGCCGTTCTCTTCCCGCGTGCGGTCGATGACGAATGTGGCGCATTGTACCGACATGACCGGGGCAAGGACAGCAACAAGCCCAAAGCACACGGCCCCGCCGAAGCGGGGCCGTGTGGCGGGTAGCCGTAGGCTGCCGACCGGCGCCGGTCAGCCCTTGGCCTTCAGCCGCAGCGCCACGAACAGCGAGTTGCCGTCGCGCACGATACGTACCGGGATGGCGCGATCGTCGTCAGCCTTCTTGACCGCGTCGATCAGTTGATCGGCGCTCTCGACCGGCTTCTGGTCGAAGCCGACGATGACATCGCCCGGCTGGATCCCGGCTGCAGCCGCTGCACCGCGCGGGTCGACACGACGAACGAGCGCGCCCTGGTCGATATCCAGCTGCTGCTTTTCCTGATCGCCGAGATCGCTGATCGCGATTCCCAGCTTGGTCTGATCATCGGCAGACCGGGAGGACGGCGCCCCATCGGCAGCCATCTCTTCCGGCCAGTCGCCCACGGTGACGTCGACTTCACGCTTGTCGCCGTTGCGCATGACCTGGAGCTTCACCTCGTCGCCCGGGGCTACCTGGCCGATCAGACGGGGCAGCGTCGTGGAGTCGTCGATATCGGCACCCTCGGCACTGAGGATGACGTCGCCTGCCTCCAGCCCCGCTTTCTTGGCCGGGCTGTCGTCGCTGACATCGGAGACCAGCGCACCGCTGGTGCCGTCGAGCCCGAACGATTCGGCGAGATCCTTGGAGACCGGCTGGATCACCACACCCAGCCAGCCACGGCTGACATGACCTTCGGTGCGCAGCTGATCGGCGACGTTCATGGCGACGCTGATCGGAACCGCGAAGGAGAGCCCCATGAAACCGCCGCTCCGGGTATAGATCTGCGAATTGATGCCAACGACCTCGCCGTCGAGATTGAACAGCGGACCGCCGGAATTACCCGGGTTGATGGCAACGTCGGTCTGGATGAACGGAACGTAGGTCTCGCTCGGCAGCGTCCTGTTGATGGCGCTGACGATACCCGCCGTGACCGAATGATCGAAACCGAATGGCGAACCGATGGCGGCAACCCACTCGCCGGCTTGAAGATCATCCGAATTCCCGATCTTGAGCGTGGGCAGGTCCTTGGCATCGACCTTCAAGAGCGCCACGTCGGTTCGAGCATCCGAGCCCACCAGCTTGGCGGGTAGCTCGCGCCGGTCATTGAGCCGAACCATGATCTCGTCGGCGTCCTTGACCACGTGGGCGTTGGTCAGAATGTAGCCATCCTTGCGAATGACGAACCCCGACCCCAGCGACTTGCGCTCCTCCTCGCCCTGCGGCATCCCGGGCATCGGCGGCATCTGGTCACCGAAGAAGCGGCGGAAAATCTCGGGAACATCCTGCTGGCCATAGGGTCCGGCGGGTGCGCTGACACTGCTGGTCGTGGAGATATTCACCACGCCGGGAGCAGCCTGCTTGACCAATTCGGTGAAATCCGGCAGCTCGCGCGCCTGAGCGGCCTGGACAGCGAGCAGAGTGACGACCATCAGCAGCCACGGAGCGAACCATCTTGTCATGCGTTCCATTAAACACTCCTAAACACTGGATAAAGACTCTGGAGAGCCACACGTTGAACCGATCGATGCCCAAGGGGTAAACGTCACGAAAGAACCTTGCGCATCGAACCCCGCCGCACCTGGAGGCAGGACACGGCGACATTCTCATTGATAAGAAAAGACGGCAAGAGTTCAACGGGATGTAAAGTTTCTTTGCGGCGACAAGCGCCTGGGGCTGGAGACTGGTGGCGCCGGACGACCGCTCAGGAACCGGGAGTGGAGGTCTCGGCGGTAACGTCTTCCTGCTCTCCCTGCGCGTCGCCGACGGCCCGATCGACGCCGCCACTCCCCTCGTCCCAGATCACTCCCGAGGCGATACGTGCAAGCACTTCCGCAGGGGCTTCGCCCAGCGCCAGTATCTGCATCGGCCTGCCCTGGTGAATCACATGGCGAACCGCGGCGTGGGAGATACCCAGACGATGAATCCCGGCCAACAGCGGGTGCTGGTCACCCGCCAGGGGTTCGACGAACAGACTGATACTGGTCAAGCCGTCGCTGTACATCCGGTGCTCGGCGCGTTCACTCTGTTTCGGACTATCGGGGGGGATCGGCTGTGGCGTGAAGCCATCCGGCAACCATCGAGCCTGCCAAGGCGAGTCGGCGGGAGGATGACCGGGACCCAGGCGAAGCGTTTCGGGATACAGCGAAGGCGACTGCAGATCGGTTATCTGGAAGGTTTCGAGAATCTGGCCATCGACACCGATCATCTCGCGCTTCAACGGCAGCGATGTCTCGCTGTCCAGCCACAGACGATAACCGTAGCGGAGCCCGTCCTGTGGCTCGATATCGAGACGCCACGCCGAACGCCCCGCGACCCGCTCCAGCTCCATCGGCTGGAGTTCGTAATGTTCCACGATTTGAGCGGTCAGGGCGCCCGGTGCGACCCCAGCGGTGAAATCGAGCGCGGCCTGGCTGGAATCCTGGCTCACGCTGCCCCGCTTCTTGACCGCGACGGGCGGGCCGTCGAGAAACCGGGCGACTTCGGTCTCGACACCTTTCTCCACCCGATGGGTCAGCGCCAGCGTCCTGACGCCATCGTAGCTGATGCGTACGGCGCGGGCCTGGAAGTTGTAGCAGTGGCTGGCCCAGAGGCTTCGCAGGAACATCGCCCTGGGAGAGACGTCATCATCCGCCTTGGCCAGCTCGCGACAGTCGAAGCTCTCCGTGGCCGCCCGGGCCCCGCCGGAGGACTGCGCCAGCGCGGCGCCCGGTAGCGCTAACAGGCTGATAGCCACAGCCCCGAGGTAACACCGAAACATCAACGCGCGTCCATGGCTCCAGTTCCGGCACCCTCCGCCTGCGCGGACAGTGAACCTGGCGTGCGGAGTAGCGGCATCCAGTTGTCACCCGTGCTGTAGGCGGCGCCGACCGAGTGGCGTTCGAGGTAGGATTGCAGCGTCTGCGCCTGCTCGAGATCGACGTTGGGCGACTGGCGGGCATTCGGTGACAGGAACATCGGCCGCATGACCTGCTCGTCGACGGTCATCAGGCCGTTCCCGCTGCCCAGGCCGTTGCCACCCAGCGAGTAGGGCAATCCGTTCGATACCGGCGCCTGCATGGAAGCCTGCATCGCACCGCTCTGGCCCCCGGACCCGGCGTCGACGGCCAGCGAAGCCTGCACGCCTCCACCCTGAGCGGCACTCCCGCTGCTCGTCGCGACATCGGAAGCCGTGGTGGTGTCACCGCCGAACCGACCGTTGTACACCTGCACCCCCGTGATCACCATCAACGACACGGCGGCAGCGACGGCGGCGCCACCCATCATGGAGAAGGAGTGGCGTTTGCCAGGCTGGCCGGCAGGCTCCCGAACCGGCACCGGCTCGTCCGCCAGCGCCGCCATCACGTCACCGGAAATATCGATGTCGACGATCGCGTCGCGCTCGCGTCGCATCATGCTGCGCGCCAGATGGTATCGACGCCAGGTGTCGGATTCCTGCGACGCGGTATCCAATCGCTTGAGTACCCGTCTCAGGTCGAATTCATCGGCTTCGTTGTCCATCAATGCGGAAAACGATTCGTGTACCTGCTTCATAGTCACACCCTCACACTCGCCTTGCGGCTTGCCACGTGTTGAATGACAGCGACACCCAGGGAACACCTGAAGGCGCATCATTGCAGTCGCAAGACCGCGCCAGCCTGCTCTTCACCGGCCCTGATCGCCTGTCGTGTCACCAGTCGACGACGCCTTGACTCTCGCCTGCACCACTATGACGACGGAAACCGGTAACAGTTCATTTTCGATTCATCTTTCGTGACCCCACCGCCGACGCGGATCGAACGTACCGATACAGGCGGCGGTGCCAGCGGGACTCAGGAGCCATTGACAGCATTCTGGGCGCCATGTTCCAGCAATGGCTCGATATGCCTGTCGACGGCCTCGCGCGCCCGGAAGATCCGCGAACGGACCGTACCCACCGGGCACTCCATGATCGTGGCGATATCTTCATAGGAGAGGCCGTCGAACTCACGCAAGGTGATCGCAGTGCGCAGATCGTCGGGTAACTGCTCGATCGCCGCGAACACGGCCGACTCGAGCTGGTCGCGGGCGATGGCAGCTTCCGGTGACTCGATATCCGACAGTCGCCCGCTCTGATCGACGATCTCGGCGTCGCTGATGTCCAGATCGCTGCCGGGCGGCCGTCGCCCCCGGGAGACCAGGTAGTTCTTCGCCGTGTTGATGGCGATGCGATACATCCAGGTATAGAAGGCGCTCTCGGCACGAAAGCTTCCCAAGGCGCGATACGCCTTGATGAACGCTTCCTGGGCTACGTCCTGCACCTCGGAGTGGTCCTGAACGTAACGGCTTATCAGCCCGAGAATCTTGTGCTGGTATTTTTTGACCAGGAGATCGAAGGCCCGAGTATCTCCCTTCTGCGCGCGCTCGACGAGTTGTTGATCGGTCTCTCGAACACCCATTCAACGCCTCCCCGAACGACTGGGGGCAGGATGCGGCAGAGCAAAACAGCGGTGACAACTATGGTGACTGGGAGACAATACGCTCATGATCCAACCTGGAGCCCTTGGGGCTCGCGATTCAGTGACAGGCGTGCAACTTATAACAGAAACGAAGGATTAGCACGCGAAGCCGGCCCAGTGTTGCCGTTTTGGCCTCTCCCATCAAGCCGCCAGTTTTCCGACCGCTTCCCGGGAGACGGCGCCAGCCGGGCTCGCGAAGTTGATTTTTGTACCCCGAAACCTCCATAGTACGCGCTTCACGCGCAGCCACTACCAGAGCCAACGGGACCCAGCATGTCGGAACAGCAGGTCAACAATCTCAACGTTCTTTCCCAGGATCTCCTGATCACCCCGGAGGCGTTGAAGCAGAACATTCCACTTTCGGAATCCGCCGAACGCACCGTCATCGAAGGCCGCCAGACCATCCAGCGGATTCTCGATCGCGAAGACCCCCGCCTGCTCGTCGTCATCGGCCCCTGCTCGATCCACGACCCGGATGCGGCCCGCGACTACGCCAGGCGCCTACGCAAGCTGGCCGATGCGGTCAGCGACAGCCTCTACATCGTGATGCGCGTGTATTTCGAGAAACCCCGTACCACGGTGGGCTGGAAAGGCCTGATCAACGACCCTCACCTCAACGACTCGTTCGAGATCGAGGAAGGCCTGCATATCGCCCGCCGGCTGCTGGTGGATTTGGCCGAGATCGGACTGCCGCTGGCCACCGAGGCGCTGGATCCCATCTCGCCGCAGTATCTGCAGGACTGCATCAGCTGGTCCGCGGTGGGCGCCCGCACCACCGAATCCCAGACGCATCGCGAGATGGCCTCCGGCCTCTCCGGCCCCGTCGGATTCAAGAACGGCACCGACGGCAGCCTCGACGTTGCCGTCAACGCGCTTCAGTCGGTGGCCAGCCCGCACAATTTCCTGGGTATCGACCAGGCCGGCCAGGTCGCGGTCATCCGCACCCGTGGCAACGCCTACGGCCACGTCGTGCTGCGGGGCGGCAACGGCAAGCCCAACTACGACAGCGTCAGCGTCACCCTCGCCGAGCAGGAACTGCACAAGGCGGGCCTGAAGGCCAACCTGATGGTCGACTGCTCCCACGCCAACTCCAACAAGGATCCGGCGCTGCAGCCGCTGGTGATGGAGAACGTGACCCACCAGATTCTCGACGGCAACCGCTCGATCATCGGGCTGATGATCGAGTCGAACATCGGCTGGGGCAGCCAGAAGGTGCCGGAGGATCGCAGTCAGCTCCAGTATGGCGTTTCGATCACCGACGCCTGCATCGACTGGCCGACCACCGAGCGCACGCTGACGCAGATGGCGGAGCAGCTCGAGGCGCCGCTGCGCGACCGCCTGCAGGCCGACGACTGATCCGTTATCGGTAACGGATCGACTCCCAGGGTCGACAAGGGAAAACGCCCGGTGCTGGAACCAGCACCGGGCGTTTTCACAACGGCGAATTAACAACGACAGAGGCCTCGCTCAGCGATCAGTTCCGGACCGGCTCGCCCGCTTCCACCCCGTCGATCTGGCGTCGAAACGGTGGCAGCGCATCCAGCAACGCCTTGCCGTAGCGACGTGTCAGCACGCGCCGGTCCAGCAGCGAGATACGGCCGCTGTCGTTCTCCTTGCGGATCAGCCGCCCGCACGCCTGTACCAGCTTGATCGACGCATCCGGCACCGAAATCCGCATGAACGGGTTGCCACCCTGGCTTTCGATCCATTCGGCCAGCGTGGCGCCGACCGGATCGTCCGGCACCGAGAATGGCAGCCGGGTGATCACCACGTGGGTCAGGTAACGACCCGGCAGGTCGATTCCCTCGGCGAAGCTCGCCAGACCGAAGATCAGGCTCCCCTTGTCAGCGTCGACGGCGAGGCGATGACGCTCCAGCAGCTCCCTTTTCGGCAGCCGGTCCTGGGAGAGCAGCCGCGAGGCCCACGGCTCCTCCAGCGCATCCGCCACGCTGCGCAGCTGCTTGCGTGACGAGAACAGCACCAGTACCGCTTCATCGTCACCCAGGCCTTCGATGAACTGGACGATCGAGCGATCGTGGGCCATGGCGTCCCCCGGCTCGACCGCCTCCCGCGGCACGCTGAGAATGGCGCGGGAGTAGTCGAACGGGCTCGGCAGGCGCTGGTAGCGGTAGCGGTTGGCCAGCCCTGCCCGCTCCTGAAGTCGTTCGAAGCGGTTGAGCGCCGTCAGCGTGGCGGAAGTCACCACCGCCCCATAGCAGCTCCCCCACAGATGGCGCGCCAACGTCTCCGCCGCCGATACCGGGCTGGCCGAGAAGGTCAGCTCCGGCTCCCCGCCGAAACTCTGGAACGTCAGCCAGCGCGCCTGGGGGGCCTGCCCTGCCGGATCCGGCTTGGCCATGGCGGACCACAGCGCATGCGCCTCGAGCGCCCGACCGTGGAGCAGCGCCGTCAGCGGCAGCCAGGGTTCGGCCTGCTCCTTGGGCAGCCCGGTCGATTTATCCGGGTCCAGGCTTTCGCGCAGAATATCGCTCATGGTCTCGAGATCCCGCGACAGCTCGGCGAACGGAATGACCAGTTGCTGGGCGAGCTCGACCAGTGGTTCGGGCGCGCGACCGTTGGGAAAGCGAAAATGCTGGGTTTCATCGCCGGCACCCGCGCTCAGCCCGGCGATCTGGTGCCCCATGGCATAAGCGTCACCCAGCCGAGGCTCCAGCGCCGCGATCCGCTCGGGGAACGCCGCCAACAGTCGCGCCAGCGTGGGCTGAGCGCCCAACGCGGTATTCAATTCGGTCAGCGACTTCTTCAGCGTGCGCAGCCAGCGCAAGGTGCTATTGATACCGAAGCGGTGATAGAAGTGATCCAGCGCCTTGTCCGGCAGATGGTGCCCTTCATCGAAGACATAGATGCAGTCCTTGGGCGACGGCAACACCATTCCCCCGCCCAGCGCCAGATCCGCCAGCACCAGGTCATGGTTGGCGACGATGATGTCGGCCTGCTCGAGATGCCGGCGCGAACGAAAATAGGCGCAGGCGCCGAAATGGCCGCAGCGGCGGTTGGTGCACTGGCGGTGGTCCACGGTCAGCCGCCGCCAGTCCCGGTCGTCGATGGCGACCGGCCAGCTGTCCCGATCCCCTTCCCAGTTGCCGGAAGCGTAGGTATCGGCCATCTCCTGGATCAACTGCGGAAAGTCGCCGCCCGCATCGGTGGCGATGGTCTGCTCGAACAGCGACAGCGTCGGGTTGGGCTCGGCGCCTTCCAGCGCCTGATCCAGCTTGGCCACGCAGAGGTAGCGGCCGCGACCCTTGGCCAGCGCGTACTCGAAGTCGAGGCCGCTGTGGGCCTTGAGCATCGGCAGGTCCTGATTGAGCACCTGCTCCTGCAGCGCCACCGTGGCAGTGGCGATGACCAGCCGCTTGCCGCGGGCCTTGGCCACCGGCAGCGCCGCCAGCAGATAGGCGAGGGTCTTGCCGGTTCCGGTACCCGCTTCCAGCACGCAGACGTGTTCGTTGGAGGTCCGGCGCCCCTGCTCGTCCCGCTCGATCGACGCCAGCGTGCGCGCGATCTCCGCGATCATCAGGCGCTGGCCATAGCGCGGCGTGAGCTCCAGCCCTTCGAGCACGCGCCGGTAAGCCTCCTGGATTTCCTGCTTGAGGGATTCGTCGAGCATGCGCTTTCCGGGCGGACTATCGGAGATGAGATCGCCCACCGGCGGCGGGCGACTGCCACGAGACGATCAGGTCGTCCAACGACATCGTTTGAACCGCAGCGCCAGCCGACCGGCGCCAACGGCTCACGACAGCATGGACTCGGGCGGATGCTCGCAGGGGAGCTTGCCGTTGATGTAGTTCTCGATTTCGGGCAGCGAGAAGGCGTCTTCCTCGCCGACGAAGCTGATCGACACGCCCTTGGCGCCGGCGCGACCGGTCCGGCCGATACGGTGGACGTAATCCTCGGGATCTTCCGGCAGCGTGAAGTTGATCACGTGGCTGACGTCCTCGATGTGAATCCCGCGTCCGGCGACATCGGTGGCCACCAGTACCGTGACTTCACCCTCGCGAAAGCGCTCGAGCGTCTTGATGCGCTGGTTCTGGGGCACGTCGCCGGAGAGCATGGCGGCGTTGATGCCCTGGTCGCGCAGCAGCTGATCCAGCTCGCGCACCAGATCGCGACGGTTGCCGAACACGATCACCCGCTCCATCGCTTCCTGGTTGACCAGGTTGAACAGCAGCTTGCGCTTTTCGCTGTCGCTGACCAGATAGACGCGCTGGTCGATGTTGGCGGCGTTGTCGTGGGTCACCTCGATCTCGACGTGAGCGGGATTCTGCGTCCACTGCTCCGAGAGACTGAGGATATCCGGCGTGAAGGTCGCCGAGAACAGGAAGGTCTGGCGCTCCTCGCGCTTGGGCGTGTAGCGGATGATGCGCTTGACGTCGGGAATGAACCCCATCGACAGCATGCGGTCGGCCTCGTCCAGGACCAGAACCTCGACCTGGGACAGGTCGATGTCCCGCTTCTGCTGGAAGTCGAGCAGGCGCCCGGGGGTGGCCACCAGGATGTCCAGGTTCTTGCTCAGCTGGTCGCGCTGCTTCTGGTAGTCCATGCCGCCGACCACGCTCGCCACATGCAGTGACGTGAAACGGGACAGCGCCTTGGCGTCCTTCTCGATCTGCAGCGCCAGCTCGCGGGTCGGCGCAACGATCAGGGCGCGCGGCGTCCCCGGCTTCTGGCCATCCGGCGCTTCCTCTTCCAGGAAGTAGGCCAGCATCGAGATCAGGAATGCGGCGGTCTTGCCGGTGCCGGTCTGCGCCTTGCCGACGACGTCGCCACCGAGCAGCGTGTGCATCAGTGCCTCGGCCTGGATCGGGGTGCAGTACTCGAAGCCTTCGGCCTGGATCGCGCGCATCAGCGGATTCGGCAGGTCGAAATCGTGGAATCGCCAGCGTCCGGCAACGGGCTCGACCTGAAACTGCTTCAGCGACCAGCCCGAAGTGTTCCGCGACTGCGATTTACGTGGCTTGCGCCGACGCCGCTTGGGTCTGCGATTCTGTGCCGGGGCCTGGGTGTTGTCAGACTCACTCATAGTTATGACGAATGTCCGAAATCGATTGACGGTTTGACTCGCGAAGGCTGGCGCTATCCATACCGGGGGCCGGAAGCACCGTGATCGGCGCGACGGGCATTCATGCCTTCAAGGCGGATCCTCGACGCGACGAGTGACGATCTCGCGCAGAGATCACCCGGCGCGAGCCGACGGTATTGTACCAGCCTCGCCCGCCAACGTCGCGAGCCCAGTGGATCAACGTCGCGAGCCCAGTGGATCAACGTCGTCGAGCCCAGTGGACCGGCCTGGTGCTGCGGGTTTGCGAGTCCCGTTCGGGTATTCGATGGCAGGCGCTTCGCTGGCTGTTAAACTACGCGCCAATCTTTCGCTCTCGATTACCCGCCACGAAACGCATAGGTCGCGCGCATGACTCGCAGAAAAAAGACCAGGTCGCTGGCCGACAAGGTGACGATCCGCACCGGCAAGCGCAAGGATTACCGCCGCTGGCGCCATGACAATCCCGATGAAGTCGCGCCGTCGCGTCGCTACGTCGACAAGAAGACCCAGCAGCGCAAGCTGCAGGCCGAGCGCAAGCGCCAACGCCAGAGCGCCCCGCCGCTCCCCCTGCACAAGCCCGCCAACGACGACAAGGATTCCGACTGATGCGCCTGGTTTCTTTCAACATCAACGGCATCCGTGCGCGGCTGCACCAGCTCGAGGCGCTGATCGCGACACACGCACCGGATGTCATCGGCCTGCAGGAGACCAAGGTTCAGGACAGCGAGTTTCCCAGGGAAGCCGTGGAGGCCATGGGCTATCACGTCCATTTTCACGGCCAGAAGGGTCACTACGGGGTCGCCATGCTGACCAGGTCCGCGCCGGAGTCCGTCCACTACGGGCTGCCGGACGACGGCGAGGACGCGCAGCGCCGGCTGATCGGCGTCACGCTGGCCATGCGCGACGGCCAGCCAATGACGGTGTGGAACGGCTACTTTCCGCAGGGCGAGAACATCGCCCATCCCACCAAGTATCCCAACAAGCGGGCATTCTACGCCGGCCTCAACGCGCTGCTGGAAGAGCGCCATCGACCCGACGAGCGCGTGGCGATCATGGGGGATTTCAATATCTCCCCGGCAGACATCGACATCGGCATCGGCGAAGAGAACCGCAAGCGCTGGCTCCGCGAGGGCAAGACCAGTTTCCAGCCGGAAGAGCGCGAATGGCTCGCGCGCTTGAAGGCCTGGGGGCTGGAGGACAGCTATCGGCGCTGCCATCCCGACAGCACCGATTTCTTCAGCTGGTTCGACTACCGCTCCAAGGGTTTCGACCGTGAGCCCAAGCGCGGCCTGCGGATCGACTACATCCTGGTGACCGAGCCGTTGGCTAGCGCCACTCGGCGAGCCGGGATCGACTACGACCTGCGCGGCATGGAAAGGCCTTCCGATCACGCCCCGGTGTGGAGCGAGTTCGACCTCGACTGAGTCGATGTCGATCCGAATTGAGCCGGCAGCAGAGACGGCGCCTCGGATCCCGGGGCGTCGCCGCCGGGACGCCGTCGTTCAGCCCAGGGAATCCAGCCACTGCTGCGCCTGCTCGACGCCGGCGGCCCTGGCCTGACGAAAGGCTTCCCGGGCCTGGTCACGCCGATCGAGCTGGGCCGCCGCGATTCCCTGCAGCAGCCAGTCCCGCCCCGACACCTCACCGCCCGACTGACGCAGGCTGGAGAGCGCATCCAGCGTGGCTTGCCATTCGCCCCAGCCGTAGGCGATCTCCGCCAGCTGTCGCCAATCCTGCCCGCGACCGGTCCGCTCCGCCAGCGCCCGCCAGGCCGAAAGGGCCTCGTCGTGGTTACGGGCCGCGGTCCAGGCCTGCGCCAGGAGCTTCAGGTTGTCGGCGTTGGCTTCCAGCCGGCCGTCATCCAGCCACTGCGTCAGATGCTCGGCGGCACGGGCCGGCGTGCCGCCGGCGATATGCAGCTTGGCCAGTTGTCGCAGATCCTCTCTCGAGACCAGCACGCCACGGCGCCAGCCGCTCTCCCATATCGCCGCGGCCCGGCCGCTATCGCCGGCTTGCTGGGCCAGGCCCGCGGCGCGACGCCAGACGTCCGGCGAATCCTGGTCATCGCCCAGTAGCGCCAGGGCGTCGTCGAACCGCCCACTCTGCTGATAGACCGTGCTTGCCAATTGACGCTGCGACGAGCTCCAGCCTTCGGTTCCGGATTCCCGCAGGCGATCGAGAGACTGGCTGGCCGCGCTCCAGTCATCGAGCGACGCCCGCGCCTGGACCAGCAGCCAGCGCGAGGCATCGTCACCGCCGCTGCGCTCGATCCAGTCGGTCAGCAGGTCCGCGCCCTGCCGCGTCTGGCCGGCGCGGAGCCGGAGACGCGCTTCCTGCTGCAGCCAGGAGAGCCGGCGAGCGGCGGGGACGCCGTCGATCCGCCGCGCTTCGGCAAATTGGTCCGCCGCCGTGGCATCATCGTTCCGATTGGCGTTGGCCGTGGCGGCCAATTGCAGGAACAGCGCCCGCGCCCAGCGGTCGGCGGCGTTACCGCCTTCGAGCCGCGAGGCGGATGCCGCCGCACGCGAGGCCACCGCAGCATCGTCGCCGGCCTCGAGCCGAGATTGCATGGACTGCAGCGTTCGAATCATGTCCGGACGCAGCGCCGGCCCCTCCGCCTGCGCCAGCGGAACGCCGCCGAAGCCGATCAGGCCCGCTGCCAACAGCGCCAGGCAACGCTTGCCCAGCGGGCGAACCGTCGTCGAACTCATCATCAGCCCTCCAACTGGAACTGGATACGCTGGGTGGCGCGCCGTACGTCGTCGGCCGGCGGGAACCGCCACTGCGATACCGCCTCTTCCACCGCTCGGTCGAAGACATTGGCCGGGTCGGCATCGATCACGCGCAGACTGCCGGTATCGACACGCCCATCCGGTTGAATGATGAAGCTGACCTCGACATAGCCTTCCATGCCGCGACGACGCGCCCGCATCGGGTAGGTCGGATTGACCCGACTGGTCGGCTGCAGCTGGCCGACGTCACGTGGCGAAGCCTGGGTGCCTCGGGGCGGTTGCTGCGGCGGCCCATCCGTCGCCTCGGGCGTGGCTTCCGGCTGCGGCGCGGTTTCAGCAACCGTTTCCTGCGTCGGCCGGGGCTCAGGCTCCGGCTCGGGGCGAGGCTCCGGTTCGGGGCGTGCTTCGCTCAGCTCGGGCAGCGTCTCGTCCAGCGTGACGTCCGGCGTCTGCATCGGCGGCGTCTGCGGCTCTGGAATCTCCACCGGGCTGGGCGCTTCCGCTGCCGGTGGCGGCGCTGCCGCCGGCGGCGGCGGTGGCGCGCTGGGCGGCGGTAACGAGGGGGATGTCGGCGTCGGCTGCGCCTGGTCCTGC
Source organism: uncultured Salinicola sp. (assembly GCF_937921195.1). Lineage (NCBI taxonomy): Bacteria > Pseudomonadati > Pseudomonadota > Gammaproteobacteria > Oceanospirillales > Halomonadaceae > Salinicola > uncultured Salinicola sp. Next base: position 6,320 of record NZ_CALFQK010000068.1, on the reverse strand, counting down.
TGCGGCGCGTCGACCATCGAAATCGCCGTGGGCGTCACGATCTGGGTGCGATCCGGCGCCGGCGGCGCCACCAGCAGCGCCAGTAGATAGAACAGCAGCAGCGCCAGCAGCGCGCCACCTGCCAGCCCGGCCAACCTGCGCATCAGCCGGCGTCCCGATTGGCGGCCACGGCAACGTTGTCGACCCCGGCCTGGTGAATGCGATCCATCACCTGGATCAACAGGCCGGTAGTCGAGTTCTTGTCGGCCTGGACCACGACGCTGCCATCACCGGAGACCAGCTGCGCCACGCGCGCGCCGACGCGATGGGCATCCACGGCCTCGCCATCGACCCACACCGCGCCTTCGCCGGTGATCGCGACCAGCACCTGGGTGTCCTGGCGCGCCGTCGCCTCGCTGGACTCGGGCCGCTGAATCTCGACCCCACTCTCCTTGATGAAGCTGGTGGTGACGATGAAGAAGATCAGCATGATGAAGACGACATCCAGCATCGGCGTCAGATCGATGCCGGTGGAATCGTCATTCGCTTCCCGCAAGCGGCGCCTACGCATGAGAGTCCTCCACGGCGCGGGCCATGCGGTCGTGCAGCCGCTGGTCCTCGCGCCGAATGATCTGTTCCAGACGAGTGACGAACAGCAGACCGACCACGGCGACCGCCATTCCGCACAGCGTCGGCAACGTGGCCTGGGCAACGCCGTCGGCCATCGCCCGCGCCTGACTGCTCTCGGTCAGTGCCAGGCTGTCGAATACCTGAATCATCCCGGTCACCGTCCCCAGCAACCCGAGCAAAGGGCAGATCGCGATGAGCAGCTTGAGCCACGGCACCGGTAGACGCAGCCGGGCAATCAGTTCGCGGGTCCACACCTCGCGCAGTGTCAACGCGCTCCAGCTCGAGTGATCGCGACGCCGAATCCAGGCTTCGATCAGCGCCCGCCGGGCACGGCGGTGGGTGAACCGCCAATAGAACAGCCGTTCCAGCGACATCGCGAACAGCGCCATGGCCACCAGCATGATCACCACCAGCACCTCACCGCCGGCGCCGATCAGCCAGCGGATCGGCTCAAGCGTGAGCACCATGACGGCGCTCCTCCGCGTGGGCAACGGCAGCGGTTTCGGCTTCGAGATGCTCGGCGAGCACGGCGCTGGCGCGGCCTTCCAGCAGGCCGATCAGGCGGCGGCTGCGGCTGTTCAGCGCCGTATTGACGAACAGCAGGGGCACGGCGGTGATCAGACCCAGCACGGTCGTCACCAGCGCCTGGCTGATGCCGCCCGCCATCAGTTGCGGATCGCCCGTCCCGAACACGGTGATCGACTGGAAGGTGACGATCATGCCGGTGACCGTGCCCAGCAGCCCCAGCAGCGGGGCCACCGCCGCGATCAGCTTGACGATCGGCTGCCCCCGCTCCAAGCGTGGCTGCTCCGCCAGCATGGCCTCGTCGAGACGAGCTTCCAGCGCTTCCGGGGCGTGATCGCGGCCCAACGCGGCGAAGCGCCCCAGCACCCGGCCCAACGGGTTGTCGTCATGCAGCGTCTCCGGGCTCTGCATCTGGCGGCGCATTTTCGCGCTGACCCGAAGCAGATAGGCGTACTGGACCAGCGCCACCAGCAGCCCGACGAGTCCCAGCGCCACGATCACGTAGCCAACGTAGCCACCCTGCTGGAAGCGCTGCCACAGCGTGGGCTGCTGAGATAGCGCCTCGAGCACGTCACCGTCGGTGGGATCGATCACGATCTGGTTGCCCTCGCCCTGCTGGAACGCCCGCAACGCCTGCCGGGCGTCGCCCGGCGTCGCCGCGAATACGGCGAGGCGCCCGTCGTCGCCCATGCGCTGCAGCAGATCGCCATCGCTGAAGGCGACGGTATCGCCCAGACGCACGACTTCACGCTGGCTCACGTCGCCATCCTGGCCCGCCACAGGTGCCTGGAAACGCACCCCGCGCCCGCTCTCCGCGATCAGCCCCGCCAGGTCCTGGCGTACCCGTTCGAAAGTCTGCAGATCGACGAGCCCATGATCGTCGAGACGCGGCGGCAACGCCGCATCGCCGCCAACGGTCAGCCAGCTCTCGGCGAGGGCGTCGCGAAGCTCGCTGGCCTGTTGCTTGACGATGCCGGAGACATCGCCGATATCGCCGGCCTCCTGCGTGCGCTGCTGGTGTAGATCGACCAACTGCTGCTGCTGGTCGGACCGGCGCGCTTCCAGCTCGTCGCGTCGGGCCTGCGCCTGCTGCAGCCGCTGCTCGGCATCGGTCACTGCCTGTTGCAGCGCCTGACGGTCGTCCAGCAGCGCTTCCAGCCGCTGGTTGTCACGCTGCTCGGCGGCTTGGCTGTCGGCACGGAACCTGTCGAGTACCTGCTGCATCGACGCCGCAGAGCCACTCGTCGCATCGTCGCCTGGCGTGGCGCTGGATTGCGCACTGACGCTGCCGGGCAACAGCGTGATCGCCGCGATGGGCAGCGCCAACCACCATGAATGACGGCTCATGACCGGCCCTCCGTCGCTGACCGCCCCGCGCCGACCACCAGCGACGCCGGCAGATGCAACAGGGCCGGCGCGCTCTGGTCCTGAGCGATGCGAATACCACGGCGAACCTCGCCGATCTGATCGCCGCTCAGCGCTTCCCACTCGCCGTCGGCGACGCTCCAGACACCGCCGGCGCGATCGTCCGGGGTGACGTAGTACCAGCCGGTGCGGCCGACGCGCAAGTAATCGACTTCCCTCGCCATCTGGCTACCCTGACTGGCGGCATCGGACTGTGCGCCCTCGAGCGGCCCGCTCCATTGATCCATCTCGCGCCCATAGGCCAGCTCGGCGCGCCAGGCGGAAAAGAGACGCTGCAGCTTGTCGGCCTGGGAGGCGTCATCGCGGGAAAGCATCTGCTCCAGATCGTCGACGCGCGCCAGTCGCTCGTCGCGCAGGAATGGCATATCCGCTTCGATCATCTCCCGTAGTTGTTCGACCATCTGGCGCATCTCTCCCGGCAGCGCCTCGCGGGTCACGGAAATCTGCGTGAGCGCCTGCTTTTCAGAAGCGATCCGCTTGGCCTGGTTGTCGACGATTGGCGCCAGTTCGGCGTTGTAGCTCTCCAGCCGATCGGCCTGCTGGCCGGCCTGCCGCAAGCGCTCCAGCGCCTCGCGCGTGGCGTCATCGGCCGCGTCGATGCGCTGCTGGAGCTCGGCCTGGGTCTGCTGCGCCTGGATACTGGCCTGACTGAGCGAATCCTGGGCAAGTATCGTGCTGGGCGCGCTCACGCCGATGGCTGCGAGGCAAAGGGCCGATACATACCCACTCGTTCTTCGCGGGAAATGAAGCACCACGCTATCTCCTTGCGGATGAGCCTTAACGACGAGGCGGTGAAGAGCGCCGCCGGGTCGGCGGGATGACGACGTTGAATTCGACGCGACACGCTAATACAAACAAGAACAATTATCAATCCGCATGCACGCCGCCACCCTCTCAGCGACGCCCTTCACTGGCGCTGAGGCAAGGCTTCCTGAACACGGCGCCCGATCCCCGGACACGAAAAAGCCGATGCCATCGGGCATCGGCTTCTTCACCACCGCGGTTCCACGGCGACGGGACTACAGCTTCTGTTCCAGCTCGAACAGGTCGCCCACCAGGCCGGAAACCTGCGAGAGCGCCACCTGGAAAATCCCGGTTTTCTACAGCTTCTGTTCCAGCTCGGGCAGGATCTCGAACAGGTCACCGGCCAGGACGGGAACCCTCGAGAGTGCCACCTGGAAAATCCCGATTTTCTACAGCTTCTGCTCCAGCTCGGGCAGGATCTCGAACAGGTCGCCCACCAGGCCATAGTCCGCCACCTGGAAGATCGGCGCCTCGTCGTCCTTGTTGATCGCCACGATCACCTTGGAGTCCTTCATCCCGGCCAGATGCTGGATCGCGCCGCTGATCCCCACGGCGATATAGAGATCGGGGGCAACGATCTTGCCGGTCTGTCCGACCTGCATGTCGTTGGGCACGAAGCCGGCGTCGACGGCGGCGCGGGAGGCACCAATCGCCGCACCCAGCTTGTCGGCGATGCCGTCGAGAAGCTTGAAGTTGTCGCCATTGCCCATCCCGCGACCGCCGGAAATGACGACGCGCGCGCCCCCCAGCTCCGGACGTTCGTTCTGGGCCAGCTCCTCGCCGATGAAACGCGACAGCGTGCTGGAGGCCACGATATCCAGGGCTTCGACGGATGCGGCGCCGCCGTCGGCCACCGGCTCGAACGCCGTGGTGCGCACCGTGATGACCTTGAGCGGATCGCTGGATTGCACCGTGGCAATGGCGTTGCCGGCATAGATCGGCCGCTTGAAGGTATCGGCACTCTCGACGCTCAGAATCTCGGAGATCTGGGAGACGTCCTTGAGCGCGGCGACGCGTGGCAACACGTTCTTGCCATCCGTGGAGGCCGCGGCCAGCACGTGGCTGTAGTCGTCGGCGAGCTGGGCCAGCAGATCCGCCAGTGGCTCGGCCAGTTGGTGGGCGTATACCGGGGCGTCGGCCACGCGGACGCGCGAGACGCCGTCGAGCCTGGCGGCCGCTTCGGCAACGCCGGCGACATTGTCGCCCGCGACCAGGATATCGATATCGCCGCCGATGGCCTGGGCTGCGCCTACGACGTGGGCGGTACCGGCAGCGAGCTGTCCGTCATGGTATTCGGCGAGAACCAGAATGCTCATCCCATCCGCTCCTTTCAAAGCACTTTGGCTTCGTTCTTGAGTTTGTCGATCAGCTCATCCACGGAGCCCACCTTGATACCGCCCTTGCGCTCGGCCGGCGTCTCGACCTTGAGCAGCGACAATCCGCTGGCAACGGTCACGCCGAGCGCCTCCGGCGTCCTGGTATCGAGCGGCTTCTTCTTGGCCTTCATGATGTCCGGCAGCTTGGCGTAGCGCGGCTCGTTCAGGCGCAGGTCGGTGGTGACCACGGCCGGCAGCTTGAGCGCGACGGTCTGCAGGCCGCCGTCGATCTCGCGGGTGACGCGAATCTCGCCCTCCTCGACACCGTCGCCGAAGGCCACTTCGGAGGCGAAGGTACCCTGGCCCATGCCGCTCAGCGCCGCCAGCATCTGGCCGGTCTGGTTGTTGTCGGTATCGATGGCCTGCTTGCCGAGGATCACCAGGTCGGGCTGCTCCTCGTCGACGACGCCCTTGAGCAGCTTGGCGACCGCCAGCGACTCGACACGCTCGTCGGTCTCGACGTGGATGGCGCGATCCGCGCCCAGCGCCAATGCCGTGCGCAGCTGTTCCTGCGAGGCCTTGGGACCGACCGTGACGGCGACGATTTCGGTGGCAATCCCCTTCTCCTTGAGCCGAACGGCCTCTTCCACCGCGATCTCGCAGAACGGGTTCATGGCCATCTTGACGTTGGTCAGGTCGACATCGGAGTGGTCCGGCTTGACCCGGATCTTGACGTTGTAGTCGATGACGCGTTTGACCGCGACGAGTACTTTCATGGGTGTCCTCGCTGGCTGTTGGCAGACCGACCCGGCAGGCATCGGCCGATATCGACGATTGGCGCCTCTGCGGCCCCCGATCATGGCTCGATGCCCGGTAACAAAAACGTCGGCGGAGACAGAATCACGCCGACGCCGGCCGGGGTCAACTCGACACCCACCGCGCCCCAGGATGGTGCATCACGGGGACAGCGATGGGCGAAAATGCGATAATAGCGCATCGACGGCATCGTGCCGAAGCAGCACCTTCGCATAAGACCAGCGCCGGTTGGCATAACGGCAATCATCTGGCTAACGTTAGGCTATAACAAACGACGGTCCATCGCCGTCGACGAACGGACCGGGCAGGCATCGTGACATAGGCCCTGCCAGCAAGCGAGGAGATCGGGTTTGGAACGTGAATCCATGGATTTCGACGTAGTGATCGTCGGTGCAGGCCCCAGCGGGCTGTCGGCGGCGTGTCGTCTGATGCAGCAAGCGAGCGACGCCGGACGGGAGTTATCGGTCTGCGTGGTCGAAAAGGGGTCGGAGGTCGGCGCGCACATTCTCTCCGGCGCGGTGTTCGAACCGCGAGCCCTGGCGGAGCTGTTTCCCGACTGGGCCGAGCGCGGCGCGCCGCTGAACACGCCCGTGCTGCGCGATGAACTCTACCTGCTGAAAGACGCCGACAAGGCGCAGAAACTGCCCAACGCCCTGGTGCCGAAATCGATGCACAACACGGGCCAAGGCAGCGACAGCCAGGCCACGCAGAACGATGCCACAAGAAACCAAGGCACACAAAACTACGTCATCAGTGCCGGCAACCTCTGTCGCTGGCTGGCCGAGCAGGCCGAGGGGCTGGGCGTCGAGATCTTCCCCGGCTTCG
>NZ_CALFQK010000067.1:0-21682 GCF_937921195.1 uncultured Salinicola sp. | reverse complement strand
GACGCTGTTCCTGGGCCTGCTTGCTGCCGCCTATCTGCTAGGCGAGGTGGCCAAGGGTGACTTCAGCATCAATCTCAACACGGTCATCTTGATCTTCTTCACCCTGGGCCTGCTGTTGCACCGCAGCGCGGCGGCCTACCTGGGCGCGGTAGAGAAGGCGGTGGGCGCCGCCCGCGGGATCATCGTGCAGTTCCCGCTCTACGCCGGCATCGCCGGGATGATGACCCATGCCGATCTAGTCACCCAGTTCTCCGAGGCGATCATCTCGATGGCCTCCCGCGAGACCTTCCCGCTGTGGACCTTTCTCTCCGCCGGGGCGGTCAACTTCTTCATCCCCTCCGGGGGTGGCCAGTGGGCGATCCAGGGGCCGATCATGATGAAGGCGGCCTACGCCCTCGGCGCCGATCCCGCGCGCACCATCATGGCGTTCACCTGGGGCGATGGCTGGACCAACCAGATCCAACCGTTCTGGGCGCTGCCGCTGCTCGGCGTGGCCGGGCTCTCGGCCCGCGACATCATGGGCTATCTGTTGATCTGGCTGGTGATCTCGGGCGTTGCCATTGCGGGGACGTTCGTCGCCCTGGCCACGTTCACCTAGACACTGTCCGATAATTGCCTGGGCGCACTCGAACCAAGGAGCCTCGTCATGCCTTTCGTCACGCTCGACGGCCGCACCGTCGCCTATCGTCTGCTCGGTGGCGACACCCAGCCGCTGCTGCTGCTGGCCCATCCGCTGGGAATGAGCCAGGCGGTGTGGGACAGCGTCATCACCCCGCTGACCCGGCGCTTTCGCGTGCTCACCTGGGATCTGCCGGGACACGGAGCCAGTGAGGCATGGCCCGCGGCGCGGGGCGAGATCACCCCGGCGACGCTGGCCGCCGAGGCCTTGGCCCTGGCCGATCTCGCCGGGGCCGAGCGCTTCCACTTCGCCGGCACCTCGATCGGCGGTGTGATCGGCCAGCAGCTGCTGAGCGCGCATCCCGAGCGCCTGTTGTCGGCGACCCTGACCAACACCGGCGCGGTCATCGGCAGCGCCGAGATGTGGCAGACCCGCGCCAACCGGGTGCGCCGCGAGGGGCTGGCGGTGATGAGTGCGGAGATCGTGCCGCGCTGGTTCGCGCCGGCGCGCACCGAGGCCGACCCGGCCCTGGCCGCCGGCTGGCGGGTGGCGATGTCGCGCAATGAGGCCGAGTCCTACGCACTGCTGTGCGAGATGCTCGGCCGCCACACCTTCGTCGGGCGTCTGGGCGCCAACGCCGGTGAGGCGACACGGGCGGTACCGCTCACGCTGATCGGCGGCAGCGAGGATGGCGCCACGCCACCGTCGACCCTCGCCGCGCTGGCCGAGGAGTGTGGTGCCGAGGCCCCGACGATTCTCGAGGGCGTGGGCCATGTGCCCTCGCTGGAGGCGCCGGCGCGCCTGGTAGAGCTGCTGCTGGCGCGGCTGTCACTGTCGCCGGCGGTGGCCGAGCAGGGCGTCGATCTTGCCACCGGGCTGGAGACGCGCCGAGCGGTGCTCGGCGCCGACCACGTCGCCCGTGCCACCCAGCAGTCGACCTCACTCGACCGGCCGTTCCAGCAGATGATCTCGCGACTGGCTTGGGGAGAGCTGTGGACCAACCCGGATCTCGATCATCGCGAGCGCAGCATGATCACCACCGCGATTCTTGCCGCGCTGGGGCGCGAGGAGCTGACGCTGCATCTCAAGACCGCCAGACGGATCGGCCTGAGCGAGGCCGAACTGCGCCAGGTGCTGATGCACGTGGCGGTCTACGCCGGGGTGCCGGCGGCCAATCACGCCTTCTCGCTGGCCAAGCAGCTGGGATGGGGAGAGGAGAGCGAGTGAGAGCATCAGCTCTCACTGAGTTCGCAAGACGAACTAACGTTCGTCTAATGGACGAAGTGCGGCTGGCCCGCAAAGATATCAGTCGATATTAGAAACCGCCGGATAACAGGGACTCGACCATGAACCGCATCTTCGCTCGCACCGTTCTTGCACTCTCGGTAGCTGGAGCGGCCGCTGCCGCCCAAGCCGACACCACGCTTCGCATGTCGCATTTCTGGCCAGGTGGTTCGGCCATCAACCAGCAGATCTTCGAGAAATGGGCCAAGGCCATCGAAGAGGAGTCGGGCGGCTCGCTGAAGGTTCAGAACTTCCCCTCACAGACCTTGAGCCAGGCCGACGAGACCTACGATGCCGCGGTCAATGGCATTGCCGATATCGGCATTACCGCTCAGGGATATACCAACGGTCGCTTCCCGCTCAGCCAGATCGTCGAGCTGCCGGGTGTCGCCGAGTCGGCTCCGCAGGGTGCCTGCGTGTTGCAGACGCTTTACGACGACGGCCAGATCAGCGGCGAGTATGACGATTCCCACGTGCTGTTCATGTTCACCACCGGGCCGGGCTACATCCATACCAAGGAAACCAACGTGCAGAAGCCGGCGGACCTTGAAGGCCTGCGCATCCGCCGACCCACCGCGGTCGCCGGAGACATTCTCGAGAACATGGGCGCTCAGCCGGTGGGTATGCCCGCGCCGGATATCTACACCTCGATGCAGCGTGGCGTGATCGACGGTCTGAGCTTTCCCTGGGAGGGCATGAAAGGCTTCCGCCTCAACGAGCTATCCCGCTATCACACCCAGGTGCCGTTCTACACGCTGATCTTCGTCGCCACCATGAACAAGAACACCTACGAGTCGCTGACCCCTGAACAGCAGCAAGTGATCGACGACAACTCGGGAATGAAATGGGCGGACAAGGCCGGTCGGGTGTTTGCCGCTGAAGACAGGGCGGGTAAGCAGCAGGCCGAAGAGGCCGGCGATACCATTCGCGTGGTCGACAACCCGCTTGACGACCCCGTTTGGCAGAAGCCGCTCGAGGATGGCATCGACGGCTATTTGAGCGATCTCGAATCGCGTGGTCGCGATCAGGCGCGTGACGTCTACCAGGCCGCGCAGGATGCAAGCCAGGCCTGCGCGCAATAATTCGGAGCCCGATTCATGCATGCGCTTTTGCGGTTCAGCCGTTGGCTGGAAGTCTTTTCGCGGCTCATCGCCGGCATCGCCCTGATCGGCCTGTTGGGTGTCACGGTGGTCGACGTGGCGTTGCGCTATCTCTACCGCTTGAGCGACGGGGCCTTCTCGCTGAGCGTGGTGGGTAGCGTGGAGCTGGTCAGTTACCTGATGCTGTTCGCGCTGTTGGCGGCGATGGCCGCCAATGTCGAGAAGAGCCAGGTGGTGGTGGAGGCTTTCAGCCACAGCTTGCGCGATTCCCTCAAGGCGCGCATCGCCGGCGTTTACCTGCTGGGCTTCGTGGTACTGGGGCTGGTTTTGGCGTTTGGGTTATGGGATGCGGCGGCCAGCGCTGCCTCTCACGGCGAGACTACCCAGGACCTGCGCCTGCCGATGGCGCCGATCTATGCCATCGCTTCGGGGTTGTGTGTATTGCTCAGCGTGCGTTGCCTGCTCCACGCCGCGCTCGGGGCGGTATTTGCCCACCAAGTGGAGAGCGTCGAATGAGTAGTGAAATGATCGGCGCCCTGGGCCTCGGGTTGCTGCTGGTACTGATGGTGCTACGCGTTCCAGTGGCATTGTGCATGCTGATCGTCGGCGTCGGCGGCTTTGCTCAGGTGATCTCCTGGGGCGCGGCGCTGTCGATGGTAAAGTCGGTGCCGGTCGAGGTGCTGTCTAACTACAGCTTCAGCGCGATCCCTATGTTCATTCTGATGGGGGTGCTGGCGGCGCATTCCGGCATGGCCGGCAAGCTGTTCAATTCCGTACGGGTGATCTGCGGGGGCTGGAAGGGCGGCCTGGCAATCGCCGCGGTGGGCTCGTGCGGTATCTTCTCGGCGATTTCCGGATCGTCACTGGCCACCGCCAGCACCATGACCCGCGTCGCGCTGCCGGAAATGGAGCGTCATGGTTACAACCGCGGTCTGGCCACCGGGGCGCTGGCCGCAGGCGGCACGCTGGGGATCATGATCCCGCCGAGCATCGCGCTGTTGATCTACGCCATTCTTACCGAGCAGTCGGTGGGCGACATGTTCATGGCCGGGCTGATTCCCGGGCTGATGGGGCTTTTATTCTACGCCCTGACGGTGACCGTGGTGGTGCACCTCAGGCCCTCGCTGGCGGCGTCGGGCGAACGCACCTCGTGGCTCGAGAAGTTCGCCTCGCTGGCCGGACTGCTGCCGTTTTTTGGCGTGTTCCTGGTGATCATTCTGGGCATCTACTTCGGGCTGTTCACGCCCACCGAGGGCGCCAGTGTCGGGGCTTTCGTCACGTTACTCTATGCCCTTCTCAAGGGACTGCGTGGCAGAGAGCTATGGGCCGCGGTACAGGAGACGCTGGCGCTATCGACGGTGGTGTTTTTCATGCTGGTGGGCGCCGATACGCTGGGCTATTTCATCTCGGTGTCCCGGATATCGTTCTCGATCAGCGACTTCATTTTCGGCCTCTCGTTGTCGCCGGTAGTGGTTCTGCTGTGCATCCTGCTGCTGTATTTCGTGCTGGGCATGTTCATGGATTCGATCGCCATGCTGGTGATCACTGTGCCGGTGGTCTATCCGATCATCCAGGCGCTGGGCATAGACCCGATCTGGTTCGGCATCGTCACCGTGCTCACCGTGGAGCTCGGCCTGATCACCCCGCCGGTAGGCATGAACGTGTTCGTGATCAAGGCGATGGCCCCGCATGTGGGGTTGGGTGAGATATTTCGCGGCGTGGCGCCGTTCATCGTCTCGGACTTCGTGCGCTTGGCGCTGCTGATCATCTTTCCGGCGCTGAGCCTCTTCTGGTTGACGCCGTGAAGCTGCCGGATTCCAGGAAGCAAGCTCGTGTACCGCCGGGACCAGGTTGTCCGGCTAACCAGTTCAAACATGCTTTAAGAGTTGGAGATTTCCATGTCCCGCAACGATAACAAGCGCTATGTGCCGCGCGACCGTAACTGGCATCCGCCCGCCCATGCGCCGGGCTACAAGACCACGGTGGCCCGCTCGCCGAGGCAGACCCTGGTCAGCCTGCTGTCACCCACGGTCTCCGAGCGCGCCGGTCCCGACTTCACCCGCTTGCGCATGGGCCCGCACGACAACGACCTGCTGCTCAACTTTCGTGAAGACCCCGCGTTGGCGGGATCGGCCGGCTTGCCCATCGGCGAGCGCGTGATCATGTTCGGCCGCGTGGTCGATCAGTTCGGCAAGCCGGTGCCCCACACGCTGGTCGAAATGTGGCAGGCCAACGCTGGCGGCCGCTACCGTCACAAGAAGGACCGCTACCTCGCCCCGCTCGACCCCAACTTCGGTGGGGTCGGTCGCTGCCTGACCGACGAGTCGGGCTGGTATCGCTTCCGCACCGTCAAGCCCGGCCCCTATCCCTGGCCCAACGATGTCAACAGCTGGCGCCCGGCCCATATCCACGTCTCGGTGATGGGGCCCTCGATCTCCACCCGCTTGGTCACGCAGATGTACTTCGAGGGCGATCCGCTGATCCCGCTGTGCCCGATCGTCAACACGCTGCGCGATCCGGAAGCGGTCGAGACCATGATCGGCCGACTCGACATGGCCAACAGCCGCAGCATGGACTGTCTCGCCTACCGCTTCGACCTGGTGGTGCGCGGCGAGCTGCAGACCTACTTCGAGAATCAGGGTTAAGGAGCCAGCCATGCATCAGCCCAACACACGCCCGCTCACCCAGTCGCTGCTCAAGGAGACGGCCTCCCAGACCGCCGGCCCCTACGTCCATATCGGCCTGGCGCTGGATATCGCCGGTCTGCCGCCGCGGGAAGAGGAGATCTGGAACCGGCTCGCCAGCGACGATGCCAGGGGGGAGCGTATCGAACTGGTGGGGCGGGTCATCGACGGCAATGGCGACACCGTGCGCGATGCGCTGCTCGAAGCGTGGCAGGCCGACGCCGATGGCGAGTATCAGTGTCGGTTCGATCTCCAGGCGCCCTTCAACAGCTTCGGGCGCACCGCCGCCACGGTGGAGAACGACGGCGAGTGGACCTTCTCGACCGTCAAGCCGGGCGCAGTCGCGCTGCCGGACGGGCGGAAGATGGCACCGCACGTCAACCTGGCGGTCTTCGCCCGGGGCGTCAACGTTCAGCTCCATACCCGGCTCTACTTCGACGACGAGCGCGATGCCAACGACGCCTGCCCGATTCTCAACTCGGTCGAGTCCCCGACCCGGCGCCGGACCCTGATCGCGACCCGCGAGGAGGCCGGCGAACAGCGGCGCTACCGATTCGACATCCGGCTGCAGGGCGAGGGCGAGACGGTGTTCTTCGATTTTTGAGCCCGCTTCGCTCTGCGCTACCTCACCCGGGCCGCTCGCCGTCGAGCGGCTTTCTCGTTGGGTTGGGCGAGGCTCAGTCGCTTCCCCGCTGCCGAAATGCCTTTGGCGTCATGCCGGTGCCGCGCTTGAAGAAGCGGGTGAAGTAGGTGGGCTCGGAGAATCCCAGCCGCTCGCTGACCTGGGCGATGCTCTGCTGGGTGTAGGTGAGCTGGCGTTTGGCTTCGAGTAGCAGCCGGGCATGCAGGAGCTGGAGCGCGCTGTGACCGGTGAGGCGGCGACAGAGATCGTTGAGATGAGCGTCGCTGATGCCGAGCTCGGCGGCCAGCTCGGGAATGGCGGGCTGCCGTGTAAAACGCGTCTCGATCAGCGTCTGGTAGCGGTCGAGATGCTGCTCGCCGCGGTCGTGCCCGGTGCGAGGAAAACGACGCCGCCGTCTGGCGCGGCGCCACAGCTGGATCGTCACCGCCTCGATCAGCGCCTGCAACATGGCTTCGCGGCCGTCGTGACCTCCCGCCGGCGTGCGTCGGTACTCGGCGTCCAGCGCGTCGACCAACTGGGCCAGGGGCGTCGATTCGGCCTGTTCGGCCAGGGGGTAATGGGCGGCGTCATCCAGGACCTCGGCCTGGGGCAGCCGCTCGCGCAGGTGCTCCACCAGCGGCCGGGCGAGCGTAACGATATGCCCCTGGGTCTGCGGCGAGAAGCGAAACCCGTGGACCACGGTCGCTGGCACGCAAATCGTCGCCGGGGCGTCGAGCGCCGCCTCCATCTCCCCCAGTCGCAGCGCGACCTCGCCCTCCCGCAGCAGCAGTAGGTGCATCAGGTCGGCGTGGCGATGGGGGCGGATATGCCAGGCGTGGAGCCGGCTACGTTCGGCAATGGTTTCGCAGTGCAGCAGGTCCGGGGTTGGCCAGTGACGGGTTTCGCCGTAGAGCTGATAGGTGGGGATGGGCATGAGGGCGCCGGCTCGCGGATGGATCGGATAAGACTAAAGTCATTGCCGTATCCATGAAAATTAACATTCCGGCTGTGAATCTTATCTTATACCGCGCTCTCCGGTGGCGAAGAATGGTGGCGAAAAATGACATTCGGCAAGGTCTTTCGGCCACCTTCGAGGGAGACGCCTCATGCAGACATCCGTGGCGATCATCGGCGCCGGCCCCGCCGGCCTGCTGCTGGGACAGCTACTGCACCGCCAGGGCATCGACAACGTCATCGTCGAGCGCCGCCCGGCGGCCTACGTGCTGGGTCGCATCCGCGCCGGCGTGCTGGAGCAGGGCATGGTCGATCTGCTCCGGGAAGCCGGCGTCGGCACGCGCCTGGACGCCGAGGGCATCCCCCACGACGGCTTCGAGCTGGCACTGGGCGAGCGCCGCGTGCGTATCGATCTGGCCGCGCTGACCGGCGGCAGGCGCGTCACCATCTACGGCCAGACCGAAGTCACCCGTGACCTGATGGCCGCGCGCCAGGCGGCCGGACTGACCACGCTCTACGAATCCGAGGATGTCAGGCTGCATGGGCTCGACAGCGAGTCGCCCGCCCTCACCTTTACTCACAACGGCGACTCGATGCGGCTGAGCTGCGATTACATTGCCGGTTGCGACGGTTTCCATGGCGTCTCGCGCCAATCGATTCCCGCCGCCCGTCTCCAGACATTCGAGCGCGACTACCCGTTCGGCTGGCTGGGGCTGCTGTCGGACACGCCGCCGGTGCACGACGAACTGATCTACTCGAGCCATGAACGCGGATTCGCGCTTTGCAGCATGCGCTCCCGTGAACGCAGCCGCTACTACCTGCAGGTGCCGGCGGGAGAGCGGATCGAGGCGTGGTCGGACGACCGCTTCTGGGAGGAGTTGTCGCGGCGCTTGCCGTCGGACGTGGCCGGGAAACTGGTCACCGGGCCATCGCTGGAGAAGAGCATCGCACCGCTGCACAGTTTCGTCGCCGAGCCGATGCAGCACGGGCGACTGTTCCTGGCGGGGGACGCCGCCCATATCGTGCCGCCCACCGGCGCCAAGGGGCTCAACCTGGCCGCCAGCGACGTCGGCGTGCTCCAGCGGCTGCTTACCGCCATCTACCACCAGGGGCGTACCGACCTGATCCCGCGTTATTCGCAGACCTGCCTGCGCCGGGTCTGGAAGGCCGAGCGTTTCTCCTGGTGGATGACCCGCAATCTGCACCGCTTTGCCGACGCCGCCGATTTCGACGAGCGCATCCGGCAGGCCGAGTTCGATTACTTTCTCGGCTCCCGGGCCGGGTTGACGACCATTGCCGAGAACTACGTGGGATTGCCCTATGAAATCCTGGCATGACCGGATGATGACGAAGCGGCGACTCCGACGGTGCTTGAAACGAGCCGGAGCGCGCTACCAGCGCTGGCTCGAACGGTATGCAAGGGACGCCGATCTCGAGTCGCTTTTCTGGCTCTGATCGGCCCCGCGGCTTGCGCTCGTCACGGACGCTGCCAACCGATCACCTCCAGCGCTCGCTGCCGGTTGGCTTCTGTGGCCTGGCTGAGCAGGCTCCCGCCCACGCATAGCGCCAGATTGAGCAGCAGCCCCCACAATCCGCTGTAGACGCCCAGCGGGCGGTAGCCGGCGAATGTGAAGACGGCGGCCAGTACGGTGCCGGCGAGCATGCCGACGAACACCGCCTGGGTATTGAGCCGGCTCCAGTAGAGGCCGAGGATCAGCGCCGGCGCGGTCTGGATCAGCACCTCGAACTTGAGCACGAAGATCTGATAGAGCGTGCCCGGCGGATACCAGGCGATCAGCACCAGCACGACGACGGCGGCCACGCCGACCAGCTTGCCCACCAGGATCTTGCGCGACTCATCGGCGTCAGGAGCGATGTAGCGCCCGTAGAGATCGTTGGAGACGATCGACGAGAACGTCAGCAGCACCGAATCGGCGGTGGACACGATGGCCGCGATCACGCCGCCGAACAGCAGCACCATCGCCCAGTAGAAGAAGGCGTTCTGATTGGCCAGCGCATTGGCCATCATCCCCACCAGCTGTTCGGACTCCGCGGTGGTCAGGTCGGGGAAGGCGGCGATGCCGATGATTCCGACCATGAACACCACCCCGGCGGTCAGAAACGGCATGTAGGCCATGCGGATGAAGGAGCGCTTGAGCGTGCGCTCGCTGCGCGCCGCGAAAATTCGCTGGAAAGCGTGTGGATAGATCGCCGCGCCGATACCCACCAGCACCAGCAGGCAGAACCAGGTGGTCAGGCCTCCTCCGGTTGGTGCGCCCAGTTTCTCCGGCGCCTCGGCGATCATCGTCTCGGCTGCCGTGGGCAGCCCGCCGAGGTAGATCAACGAGCCGATCAGCAGGGTGAACACGCCGAACAGCAGAGCGATGCCCTGGATCGTATCGGTGTAGGCCACCGAGCGCATGCCACCCAGCCAGCTGTAGGCGACCATGATCACGATGAAGAACACCACCCCGACCTGATAGGGGATCGTGCCGCCGGTAAGACCGGATACGCCCTGGCCGATGGCGACGAACTGCTCCAGCAGATAGTTGCCGAGGCCGTAGAGCATCAGAATCGCCGCCAGGATGGTGACCTTCTTCGAGCGGAAGCGCAGATCGATCCAGTCCACCGGCGTCAACAGGTTGAAGCGTCGGCCCAGCGCATAGAGCCTGGGCGCGAACAGCAGGTAGACCAT
The DNA here is from genome assembly GCF_937921195.1 of uncultured Salinicola sp. Classification (NCBI taxonomy): domain Bacteria; kingdom Pseudomonadati; phylum Pseudomonadota; class Gammaproteobacteria; order Oceanospirillales; family Halomonadaceae; genus Salinicola; species uncultured Salinicola sp. The sequence continues at coordinate 11,724 of NZ_CALFQK010000067.1, read as the reverse complement.
GATGATCATGATGAAGAACGGCACCGACACCAGGTATTGATAGCCGAGCCGATAGGCCGTTGGGGGGTAGCCGACCACGGTGTTGCCGCTGTATTGCGTCGCGAAAAAGGTGAAGAACAGCACCATCACGCCAAGGCCGCGCCCGCCCAGATAGTACTCGTCGAGACTTTCCCGAACCTTGCGATTGCGCAGGAACGCGTAGATACCCACGGCGAGCATCAGACCGCCGTAGAGCATCAGCACCAGAATGCCGGACCATCCGCTGAAGGCCAGTTCCACTTCCATGGTCACTACTCCTCGTCTTCATCGGCGCCGGTTTCCCACTGCGTCTTCACCACCCAGGTGATGAAGATCGACAACGCCAGCGAGGCGAGCAGGATGATCAGAGCCCAGTAGGGAACGCCGAAGAACAGCGGCGACCAGGAGCCGGCGGGGAAATACCAGGGATTGATCAGGGCGAACAGAATGACGAAGCCGATCCAGACCAGCGGCTTCTTGACCGGTTCACTGATTCTTCTTTTCATCAAGGCACCTCGATGGCGACACGAATTCGGCGCAAAGCGGCCAAAAAATGTCGCGACGGCAAATGGGAGACTATAGCCAGCCCCGGTGACGGCTGGCCATTACCGGTTGGCAAAGCGAGGCTTCGTCTATGGCGAAGAACCGCGACATTGGTCGTAATGGCCTCCGGGGCAGGGAATAGCCACCGCTCGGGTGCCCGAAGGCGTCATGCCTCTCGCTTTCGCAGCATCCAGGCCGCGCCGAGAGCGGAGAGCAGGCAGCCGGCGGCCAGGTAGATGGCGACCGGCGTCCAGCTGCCGCCATAGAGATCCACCAGCGCGGCGGCGATGAACGGGGTGAAGCCGCCACCGATCACGCTGGCGACCTGGTAGCCGACCCCGGCACCACTGTAGCGGTAGGCGGTCCCGAACAGCTCGGCGAAGATAGGCTGCTGCACGCTGACCACCATGTCGTGGGCGAGATTGGCCAGGGCCACGGCGAACACCACGATCCACAGGATCGAACCGGCCTGGAGCGCCATGAAGAACGGGAAGGCGGCCAGCACGCCGACGATGGCGCCGGTGATGTAGACCCGTCGCCGCCCCAGCGTGTCGGCGAGGAGTGCGAACAGCGGAATGGTGACGCAACTGACCGCGCCGACCAGCAGCCCGATATGCAGGAACAGATCGCGGGAGAGATCGAGATAGCCGGTGGAGTAACTCAGCGCGAAGGTGGTCACGATATACATCGTGAACAGCTCGGCCAGGCGCATGGCGATGATGGTGACGAAAGCCCCGGGATGGCGTTTGAGCGCCTCGAGGATCGGCGGCCTGGCCGGCTTGCGGTCACCGTGTTCGACCGCGGCGACGAATTCCGGCGACTCCTCGAGGCTCGAACGGATCTTCAGCGCCACCAGCACCAGTACCACGCTGAACAGAAACGGCAGACGCCAGCCCCAGGCGGTGAAGTCGGCATCGCTCAGCCAGTAGCTGAGCAGCGACACGCTGCCGGTAGCCAGGATCAGGCCCACGCCGTAACCCACCTGGACGCCGCTGGAGTAGAACGCGCGACGACCTTTCGGCGCGCTCTCCACCGCCATCAGGGCGGCGCCGCCCCACTCCCCGCCGACGGCGAAACCCTGCACCGCGCGCAGCGTTACCAGCAGGATCGGCGCCCAAACGCCGATCTGGGCATAGGTCGGCAGCAGGCCGATCAGCGCCGTGGCGCCGCCCATCAGGATCACCGTCAGGATCAGCATGCGCTTGCGACCCAGGCGGTCGCCGTAATGACCGAATACCAGCCCGCCGAGCGGGCGAAACAGGAAGCCGACGCCGAAGGTGGCCAGCGCCGCCAGGGTGCCGGCGGCCGGACTGACGTTGGGAAAGAACTGCGAGTTGAAGACCAGCGCGGCGACGATGCCGTAGAGCAGGAAGTCGTACCAGTCAACCACGGCGCCGACGAAGCTGCCGATGGCGGCACGTCGGGCCTGGCTGGTCGAGTGGGCGGGGGCGGCGGTCGTGGCGGGCGTGCTCATCCGTAACTCTCGGTGGTCGGTGTCTTGTGATCGAGGCGCTTGCAGGCGCGGCGACGTGGCGGCGGCATATCTTACGGCATTGCGCTGCCGGACACAGACCCCTGCGCTGGATCGCCCCCTCGGCCCGACGCCTCTACGGTTCCGGCGGTTCCAGGATCTGAAGTTCGCGATCCCAGCGGCGCAGGAAGGCCTGGCGGCGCAGTGGATCGACGAACGCCAGCAGCGTGGCGTTGATCGGGATCGGGTAGAGGTGATCGCCAACCTGGTCGCGCAGCCGCTGTGCGGTGTAGGGGCCGATGACATCGTCACGCACGCTGAACAGCGGCGTCTGGCCGGCCAGGATGTGCTGGCCCCGCTGGCTCAGCAGGAAACTGACGAAGCGCTTGGCCACCTCCGGATGTGGCGCGTCGCGATGGACGAACGCCATCCGCATCATTACCAGCGAGTAGTCGTTGGGGACCTGAACGATGATGTCGGGATGGGTCTGGGCCCACACCATGGCATAGGAGCCCAGCAGGTTGTAGCCGAGCCAGTAGCGGCCGTCGCTGAGTCCTTCCAGCATGCGCTGGGTGGTGGCTTCGAGGTCGACGTTGGCGGCGCCCATGGCGGCGATCAGGTCCCAGGCGCGGGGCGTGTAGCGCGCATCCTGCTGGAACAGGGTGTAGCCCACCCCGCTCTTGCGTGGCGAATAACTGACCACGCGGCCGTCGAGCCACTGGCGGTAGCGAGTCAGCAGGTCGAGCAGGTCGCGGTGGGTCTCCGGCGGCGGCATGTGCGAGGCGAGCTCGAGCCGGTAGGCCATCACCACCGGTTCGAAGGTGAAGCCGAACACCTCGTTGCGCCATTTGGCCCACGCCGGCCACTGGTCGGCCTCCGGGGCGTCGAGGGGCTGGGCCATCCCGTCGTTGCTGAGCGCCAGCTGCCACGGCATCGCCGAGCTGATCACCACGTCCGGTGGCGATTCGGGATCCCGGGCCCGCCGGTCGACCTCCAGCGTGGAGCGATCACGGTAGTCGAGGTCGATCTGCGGGTTCTCGGCAGCGAAGGCGGCCAGCACCGGCTCGACGATCTGCCGGTCCAGTGCCGCTTCGATGACCAGTCTTTGGTCTCCGCGGGCTGCGCCGCTGCTGCCGACACCGAGGCATAGCGACACCAATAGGCCCAGGCCAAAGTGGAGGCGTCCTGTCATCCTGCGCTCCCCCCGGGTGGCTGACAGCGTGGCAACCTCAGGCAAACCCTGAGCCCGCGAGGCGTGCGATTGGAAACTTGCAGCCGGCTGCCGTGGCGTACGGCGATGGAGTCGGCGATGGCCAGGCCGAGCCCGGACCCGTGGGTGTCCTGGCGATGACCGCGCTCGAACGGTCGGGTCAGGCGGTCGAGGGATTCGGCATCGACGCCGGGACCGTCGTCCTCGATGGCCAGCGTCACCCAGGCATCATCGCCGCGGAGCGCCAGCGTGATCTCGCTGCCCGGCGGCGTGTAGCGGAAAGCGTTGTCGATCAGGTTGTTGAGCAGTTCGCGCAGGGCCCAGCTTTCCCCCTCGACCCAGACCGGGGCCGGTGCCTCGATGGCGAGCCCGAGGTCGTGATCGCGACTGTCCTGGCGATCGGCCCAATCGACGGTGATCTCGCGCATCAGTCGATCCAGTGCCAGCGGCTGACGTTCATGCAATGGCCCCAGATGCTGCAGGCGGGTCAGGCTCAGCATCTGTCCGGCCAGGCGACTGGTACGCCCGGCGCTGTCGTGAACGGTGACCAGGGCCTGGTGCCAGACGCCGGGCTCATTGCTGGTCAGCGCCAGTTCGCTGGTGCTCTGGAGTCCCGCCAGCGGGGTCTTGAGCTGGTGCGAGGCGTCGGCGATGAAGCGCAGTAGCGCGTCGCGATGATGGCGCTGGTCGGCGAACAACCGGTTGAGCGTCTCGACCAGCTCCTGCATCTCCCGCGGCACGTCGAGCATCAACGGACTGTTCTCCTCGGCGCGACGCTCCCTCAGTGCCTGGCGCAGGCGTCGCAGCGGCGCCAGCATGGTGTGCATCGCGATCCCCACCAGGGCCGCAGTGATCAGCACCATTGCGGCGAAGCGGGTCGCGCTCTTGCGGAACAGCTCCCGCGCCAGCAGGTCGCGTCCATGGCGGGTATGCCCCACCCAGAGCTGCACCGGCTCCTGGGTATCCCAGCCGGCGGAGTCCACCTCGCGGCCGCTGAGACGAATCGGCTGGCCGTCGTGGATGGCGTCGAGGTAGACCGGGTGCTGTCGGGCCTCGGCCCGCATCGCAGCGGTGATCGGCAGGTCGGCATTCTGGGTGATCGTGGTGCCGTTGTCCGCCTGCAACCAGTAGAAGACCCGTTCCTGCCAGCGGGTGGCCAGGATCTGCAGCGCCGAGGCGGGCATCTCCAGGGTGGGGTTGCCCTCTGGCCACTGCAGCGATTCGGCGATGGTCAGACTGGCGGCCTCGAGCTGGCCATCCATGGCCCGGTCCGCCGCCTTGCGCGCGCTGGTGTAGGCCTCGATCAGCAGCAGCGTCCCCAATCCGGCGACGATCACCACGAGCCATAGCGTCAGTCGCCGCTTGAGCGAGGTGCGAGGTGGCATCACTCAGGCCGACCCTCCCCGAGTGACTCCCGCGGCTCCTCGAGCCGATAACCCAGGCCGCGTAGCGTCCGAATCGACAGGCCGGAGCCGGCCAGGCGCTTGCGCAGCCGGCTGACGTAGACGTCCAGGGCGTTGGCGCCCACCGCCTCGAAGCCGAACAGCCGGTTCTCCAGGGCTTCGCGCTGCACGATGCGCCCCGCGTTGAGCATCAAGGCTTCCAGCAGGCTGAACTCGCGCCTCGGCAGATCGAGGGCCGCTCCGTCCAGCCAGGCGCTGGCCGAGCGGGTATCCAGCACCAGGCCGCCGAAACGAACGCTGTTGTCGAGCCGTTGCTGGCTGCGGCGCAGCAGGGCGCGTACCCGGGCTTCCAGTTCGGTGATCGAGAACGGCTTGGCGAGATAGTCGTCGGCGCCGAGGTCCAGCCCGCGCACGCGATCCTCGAGGGCGTCCCGCGCGGTGAGAATCATCACCGGCGTCGAGTCGGTATGGGCGCGCATCCACTCGAGCACGTCGAGGCCGTTGCCATCGGGCAGGCCCAGGTCGAGCAGCACCAGATCGAAACGACCCTGGCGCAGTGCCTGGATGGCGTCGTCGATGCGGGCCAGGGCGTCGACGGTATAGCCATGGCGCGTCATCGCCTGGGCCAGCGAGCGCGACAGCAGCGGATCATCCTCGATCACGAGCAGATGCATGGCGATGTCTCGCGTCATCGAATCCCCATGCCTTATGCGACTAATGTCCTATACGACAAAGGTTTAGATGACAGGTTGATGAAAGGTTAGCGCTCTAGCATCGCGCTGTCGGTGGGCAGAGCCGGCCCGAGACCGGTGCCCGCCATGAGCTTTGCGAGCATAACAACCCAGGTAGGAGACGCACAGCATGCCCCAGAATCACATGTCCAAAGCGAAAGGCCTTCAACGCTGGCTGGTCGCCGCCGTTACCGGTAGTGCGCTGCTGGCCGGCGCCGTCCAGGCCCAGGCCAAGCCGCCGGAGTGCATCGCGCCGGCCAAACCGGGGGGCGGTTACGACCTGACCTGCCGTCTGGCGGCCAATGGCCTGCAGGAAGCCAAGTTGATCGACGAGCCGATGATGGTCAGCTACATGCCGGGCGGTATCGGTGCCGTCGCCTACAACCATGTCACCGGCGTGCGCGATGACGATCCCAACCTGATCGTGGCGGCCAGTACCGGCGCGGCGTTGAATCTGGCGCTGGGCAAGTTCGGCATCAAGCACAAGGTCGACGACGTGCGCTGGGTCGGTGCGCTGGGCGTCGACTACGGCGCGGTCGTCGTCCGCAAGGACGCGCCCTGGAACAACCTCGACGAACTGATGAAAGCGCTGAAGAAGGATCCTTCCAGCGTGGTCATCGGTGCCGGCGGCACGGTCGGCAGCCAGGACTGGATGAAGGCGGCGCTGATGGCCAAGGCCGACGACGTCGATCCGCGCAAGCTGCGCTACGTCTCCTTCGAGGGCGGCGGTGAGGCGCTGGCCGCACTGCTGGGTGAACACATCCAGGTCTTCACCGGCGACCTGGCCGAGCTGAAGCCACAGCTCGACAGCGGCGAGATTCGTATTCTGGCGGCCCTCTCCGAAGAGCGCATGGGCGGGCCCTACGCGGACATTCCCACTGCCAAGGAGCAGGGCTACGACGTCGAATGGCCGATCTGGCGCGGTTATTACATGGGTCCGGATGTCAGCGACGAAGAGTACCAGGCGTGGGCCGACCGTCTGAAAGCGCTGAGCGAGACAGAAAGCTTCGCCAAGCTGCGTGAAGGTCGCGGTCTGTTCCCGATGGCCAAGTTCGGTGAAGACTTCCACCAGTACGTGAAAGATCAGGTTGCCGACTTCCAGCAACTGTCCAAAGAAGTGGGTCTGACCCAATGAAACTCGCCGCCGACCGAATCCTGAGCCTGCTGTTACTCGGTCTGGCGGCGTTCGTCGCCGTCCAGGCCTGGCAGTTGGAGGTGCCGTTCAGTTACGACCCGGTCGGGCCGAAAGCCTTTCCGCTGATTCTCGCGGGGCTGCTGGCGGTATTGGCCGTGGTGCTGTTCGTGCGCCCGGGCGCCAGCGGTGAGTGGCCGACCGGCGCGCTGTTGCTGCGCCTGCTCTTCACCATGGCCGTGCTGGGTCTCTATGCGGCGCTGTTCATCAACCTCGGTTTCCTGGTGACGACCGCTCTGGTCAGCATCGTCATCGCTTGGCTGTTCGGTGCCGGGCCGTTGAAAGCGGTCGTCGGCGGCCTGCTGCTGGCGGTGGGCAGTTACCTGCTATTCACCTACGGACTGGGAATCTCGCTGCCGACCGGTAGCTGGATCGAGCCGCTGCTGGGGAGCAATTAAATGTTCGATTTTCTGATCCAGGGCTTCGGTGTCGCGCTGACGCCGCTCAACCTGGGGCTGGCCTTCTTGGGCGCGCTGCTCGGGACGCTGTTCGGTGCCTTGCCGGGTATCGGGCCGATCAACGGTATCGCCATCCTGATGCCGCTGGCCTACACGCTGGGCCTGCCGGCGGAATCCGCGCTCATCCTGCTGGCGGGTATCTACACCGGTTCCGAGTACGGCGGGAGGATGTCGAGCATCCTGCTCAACGTGCCCGGTGATGCCGGCGCGGTCATGACCACGCTGGACGGCCACCCGCTGGCCAAGAAGGGTCTCGCCGGGCCGGCCCTGGGCCTGTCCGCCGTCAGTTCGTTCATCGGGGCGACCGTCGCGATCATCGGCCTGACCCTGTTTGCGCCGCTGCTGGCGATCGTCGCCGTCAAGTTCGGCCCCGCCGAATTCTTCGCGCTGATGATCTTCGCCTTCGCTTCCATGTCCGCCATGATGGGCAAGGATCCACTCAAGACCCTGATCGGTGCGGTGCTCGGCGTGTTGATCTCCACCGTCGGCGTCGACTCCGGCACCGGCGTGCTGCGCTTCACCTTCGACATGCCCGAGCTCTACGACGGCATCGATTTCGTGGTGATGATCATCGGCTTGTTCGCGGTCAGCGAGATCCTGCTGATGCTCGAGCACGCCTTCCGCCACGACCAGGACGGTGAGATGGCGCCGATCGGCCGGGTCATGGTCAAGATGAGCGAAGTGCTGTACTGCAAGTGGGCGATCCTGCGCTCCAGCGTGATCGGCTTCGTCATCGGCGTGCTGCCGGGCACCGGCGCATCCGTCGCCAGCGCCGTGGCCTATACCACCGAAAAGCGCATCAGCGACCACGACAACAGCTTCGGCACCGGCAACATGCGCGGGCTGGCCGCGCCGGAAGCGGCCAACAACGCCTCCGCCGCCGGCTCCTTCGTGCCGATGCTGACGCTGGGCATTCCCGGCTCCGGCACCACCGCGATCCTGCTCGGCGCGCTGATGCTCTACAACATCAATCCCGGCCCGATGATGTTCCGCGAGCAGCCGGTGGTGGTGGGCGGCCTGATCGCGTCGCTCTATATCGGCAACGTCATGCTGCTGCTGCTCAACCTGCCGCTGGCCGGCGTGTTCGCCCGCGTGCTGCAGGTGCCGCGCTGGCTGCTGGTACCGAGCGTGGCGATCCTCGCCTTCGTCGGCGTCTATCAGCTTCACTCCGACCTGATGGCGATCTACCTGATGCTGGTCATCGGCGTGTTCGGCTACCTGCTGCGCAAGTTCGGCTTCTCGCTGGCGCCGGTGGTGCTCGGCTTCGTGCTGGGTGGCTTGATGGAGGAGAACCTGCGCCGGGCGCTGTCGATCAGCGGTGGCGATGCGGGCATCCTGTTCCAATCCAAGCTGTCGATCGGGCTATGGATCGCCGCCGCGCTGGTGGTATTGGTGCCGATGTTCGCCGGCAAGCTCAAGGCGAAATTCCTGCCGGCAGCCAAGGCGTCCTGATACCGGGATGGAGTGATGCGCTGGCAGCATTGGACGGCCCCGCTTTGGTGGGGCCTTTTCAATCCCGCCTGCTATACCAACTCATAAATCAAGTTGGTCGAAATTCCTGTGACGGTGAATATCCGGGCTGTCGAGAAACCGCTGGCCATCACGAGTGTGGTTGTTGATGGTCTACGTGCCTGACTCTGCTTGTTATTACGAGAAAGCTCCCTTTCCCAGAAAGAAATTCCCCCTATGCGATGCGGGGGATAATCTGCCAGATCTCGTTGGCACTTTTATAGGTGGAAATGGCCATGGTGGATATGTTCAAAAGAAAGGTTGGACAGGCAGAATTGAAAAGCATTGCGGTCGAGGCGCTGGAGCGTCTCGGTATCGTGACGGACGAAGCCGAGGACGTGGCTGATGTACTGGTCATGGCTGACATGCTGGGAATCCACACGCATGGCGTGGCTCGCATCATGTCTTATGGAGAGAGGATAAAAGTAGGCGGAATCAACGCCAACCCTCGTATCGAATTACACCAGGCCTATCCCACTGTGGCTACGCTTGACGGGGATAATGCGCTTGGCCCGCTGCTTGGCAAGAGGGCACTCTCCCAATCCATGAAGATGGCATCGGAGTTCGGTATCGGCATGGTTTTCGTCAGGGGCAGCAATCACTTCGGACCTGTCATGCCGTACTCGTTCATGGCCGCCGAGCAGGGTTTCATGAGCTTCATCGCCAGCAACGCCACGACGACCATAGCCCCCTATGGTGGAACTTCTCCAAAGTTGGGCAATAACCCTTTGGGCTTCGGTTTTCCCAATCCTCGAGGAGAGCACTTTCTACTGGACATGGCGTTGAGCACGGTTGCCCGTGCGAAGATTCGATCTGCAAGAGACCGGGGAGAGTCGATTCCGCTCGATTGGGCGGTAGACGCCAGCGGTGTTCCAACGGGTGACCCCAACGAAGCGCTTGCCGGTATGCTGCAGACGATTGGGGGTCATAAGGGCTATGGCCTGGCACTTGCCGTGGACATGCTGGCGGGTGTTCTGTCTGGGGCGGCTTATCTCAATCATGTCAAAGCCTGGGACAAGCAGCCCGACCAGCCTCAGAACTTGGGCCACTTCTTTTTGACTATCAATACTAAAGGATTGGGCGGAGAGGGCTGGCTTGGTGAGAGAATGAATGACTTTTTCGATATCATCCACGATACGCCGGCCATCGACGATGAAAGGCCCGTGCAGTTGCCGGGTGAGAGAGAACTCGTAGCCCTCCGGCATCATCTCGAGCATGGTCTGGATTACGATGCTCAGCAACTGAACGCGCTTCGGGCTTATTAGCCAGGGGCGATAACCGTCTAGAGGGACCGGTGAAACACGACCTTGCCTCGTTGAACATTTTTCTCTGCGTGGCGGAGGAGAAAAGTCTGACACGGGCTTCCGTGAGAGCTCATATTGCCGTCTCCGCGGTCAGCAAGAGGATAGCCGAACTCGAAGGCAGGGTCGGGACGCCCCTGTTCGTGCGCTTTGCGCGAGGTGTGGAATTGACGACGGCGGGAGATGCGCTATTGGTACACGTGCGTCGTGTCTTTGCCAGGATCGAAGAAATGGACGAGGAGCTGGCGAGCTTTTCCGAAGAGATCCGGGGAAATGTCAGGATTTGCGCCACGACCTCCGCCCTCTCGCAGTTTCTACCTTTCGATATCGCGTCTTTTCGGCATAAGTACCCTAAAGTCAATCTGGATATCGAAGGGAGGGTGGGAGGCGCCATCCTTCGTGCCTTGAGAGATGGCGAAGCGGATCTTGGTGTTTTTTCCGTGGGATCCACCCCTCCCGATATCGAAGTTTTCCGGTATCGAACCTATGAGCTGGCGTTGGCGGTTCCCTTGGGGCACTCGTTGGCTAGCGGCTCATCGATACGGTATGACACACTGGCCGAGTATTCGATGGTCGCTCAGCATGCCGATAGCCTGTTGTACGAACACCTGGAAAAAGAGGCTGAAAGCCGCGGGTTCAGATTGAAAGTTGGTGTCCGAGTCAGCAGTTTTGATTGCATGTGCCAACTGGTTGCCTGTCAATATGGTCTGGCAATAATGCCAAGAGAGACCATCGAAGTCTATGCGAAATCCATACCTATCGTTGCGGTCTCCCTGGATGAGGAGTGGGCCGAGCGCGACCTTGTCGTCGGCGTCAAGACCAATCGGTATCTGGACCCCGCGGTTAAGTCTTTAGTGGAACACCTGACGCACTATTGAGTGCTAAGGCGTTGTCTTGTTTTAGTTTTCTGTTCGTGGAAAGACAGGTTTATCTGATAGCGAATTCTCAGGCGGTTTTCGAGTGTTTAGTTTTTCTCTGTCTCCAATGTTTTCGGTGCAGTGACGATCATGTTGGTGCAGATAATTAACTGAGGATTCGACAATGAAGCATGCCATCATTAAAACGTTTCTTATTTTTCCCTTCCTGATTTTCAGCTCACTGACCCTGGCCTACGAGCCGGGTAGCAAAACAGAGTGCATTGCACCAGCGGATCCGGGTGGTGGGTGGGATTTCACCTGTAGAAATGCCGCCAATGTTTTCAAGGAGCTTGGGCTCGTACCGAAGACCATGCAAACCATTAACATGGCAGGGGCGGGTGGTGGCGTCGCCTATGCGCACACCGTGAGCAAGCGCAGTGGCGACGATGATTTGCTCGTTGCGGCTTCCACTTCGACCGTTACTCGCCTCGCTCAAGGTCAGTTCCCGGGTATGGACGCGAGTATGGTGAACTGGCTGGGAGCGATCGGCGCCGACTATGGTGTGATCGCGGTCTCCAAGGATTCCCCCTACCACGACCTCAACGAACTGATGGAGGCGATGAAGAAGGACCCGCGTGCGGTCAAGTTCGCCGGCGGTAGCGCCAACGGCGGGTGGGACCACCTCAAGGTACTGATCGCGGCCAAGGCGGCCGGGGTCCACGGTCTTCCACGTGTCCCCTATCTCTCCTACAACAATGGTGGCGAAGCGCTTACACAACTGGTCGGTGGCCATGTGGGCGCGTTCACCGGTGATATCACCGAGGCTAGGGGATTCTTCGAGTCCGGTGACATCCGCGTGCTGGCGGTGCTCTCCGAGGATCGCCTTCCGGGAGAGTTTTCCACCATCCCCACTGCCAGGGAACAGGGCATCAATGCGATAGGCGCGAACTGGCGCGGCTTCTACATGCCGGCCGATATCGACGACGACGCCAAGCAGTACTGGGTCGATGCCGTCGACAAGCTCTACGCCA
>NZ_CALFQK010000066.1:0-12558 GCF_937921195.1 uncultured Salinicola sp. | reverse complement strand
GCTGTCGGTGACCCCCTTCCAGCCGAACTCCGGCGTGGTGGTCTTGCCCAGCAGCACGGCACCGGCCTCGCGCATCCGCGCGGTAAATGGCGCGTCGACGCGCCATGGGCCGTCGGGTGACGTCGTCATCGAGCCCTTGCGGGTCGGCATGCCTGCGGTGAGTGTCAGGTCCTTGATCGTGCTGGGCACGCCATCCAGCGGCCCTATCGGATCGCCGCGTTGCCAACGGGATTCCGAGGCCCGCGCCGCCGCCAGCGCACCGTCGTGGTCGACATGACAGAGCGCATTGACGCTCGGATTGTGGCGCTCGATTCGTGCCAGGCAGTCCTGGGTCAATTCCACCGGCGAGAGCTCGCCCCGCTCGAACAGCTTCAGCGCTTCGAGGGCGGTCAGATCGGCCAGCTCGGTCGTGGTTACATCGCGCATGCCGTTGTCCTCGTCGCGGCTCATGTCGCCGCCCCGGCCGCAGGCCCAGCCAGATTCAGCGTCGCGTGCAGCAATACGTTGGCGCCGGCGGTGACATCGTCCGGCGTGGCGTACTCGCTTTCGTTGTGACTGATCCCCTTTTCACAGGGAATGAAGATCATTGCCGTCGGCGCGATATCACTGATGAATACGGCGTCGTGGCCGGCGCCGCTGACGATATCGCGATGTGCGTAGCCGTTGGCCTGGGCACCCTGACGCACGGCCGCGATGCAATCGGCAGCGAAATGCTGCGGCGGATAATCGGCGGTGGGCGCGATCTCGATGGAAAGTCCGGTGTCGCGGGCGATGGCATCCAGCGTCTGGCGAAACTCGGTGACGATCGCTTCCAGCACCTCGCCCTCGCTGTGCCGGAAGTCGACGCTCAGCGTCACCTGGCCGGGGATCACGTTGCGCGAATTGGGCAGCAGCTGAAACGCCCCCACCGTCCCGCGGCCGTCGGGCTGGTGTGCCAGCGCGATCCGGTTGACTGCTTCGACCACCCGGGTCGCGCCCAGCAGCGCATCCTGGCGCAGATGCATCGGCGTCGAACCGGAGTGAGCCGCCACGCCGGTCACCGTGACATCGAACCACTTCAGCCCCAGCGCCCCGGTGACTACGCCAATGGCCTTGCCCTCGTCCTCGAGGATCGGCCCCTGCTCGATATGCGCTTCGAGATAGGCGGCAATCTTGCCGGGGCGATTGGCATCGTCACCCACGTAACCAATCGCCTCGAGCGCTTCGCCCGCGGTGATGCCGTCGACATCCGTTCGCGACAGGGCATCTTCCAGAGTGAGCTGACCGGCGAACACGCCGGAGCCCATCATGCAGGGAGCGAAGCGGCAGCCCTCTTCGTTGGTCCAGGAAACCAGCTCGATCGGCCGTTCGGTCTCGATGCCGCTGGCGTTGAGCGTTCGAATGACCTCCAGCGCCGCCAGCACACCGAAGCAACCGTCGTACTTGCCCCCGGTGGGCTGCGTGTCGATATGGCTGCCGATCACGACCGGGTCGGCGGCGTTGTCTCTTCCATCCCGGCGAGCGAAGAGGTTGCCGACGGCGTCGAAGCGCACGGTCAGGCCTTCGGCCTCGCACCAGCGGATCAGCAGTTCGCGGCCTTCGCGATCGAGCTCGGTCAGCGCCTGGCGATTGCAGCCCCCCTTGGGGGTCGCACCGATCACGGCCAGCTCCATCAAGGTCTGCCAGAGGCGTTCGCCATCGATGGCGGGGATATTGAGGTCAGAGGAAAGCGTCGCAGTCATGGCATTGTCCTTGTTCTTGAAATGAAACGTTCTCGAAATGGAGCGGTGACGAGATGAACGTCGCCACCGCCGTTGTCGTCAGGATCGAGAGGAAGCCGAATCGAGGCTGGAAAGCAGGCTGACCACTTCCTCCCGATCGACCAGCATCTGGCCTGCCACCTCCGCCTCCAGCGCCCCATTCGGGCAGGTCGCCGAATCCCTGAGCTACGGCTCCCAGGCTGCGTTCAGCCGCGCTTTCAAGCGCGCCACAGACACCGGGCGCGGTACGTTACAAGCCTCTCGACGATGCCGTTTCCATTCCATGATGGCGTCGCCACGCCGCAGGGGAGCCCGATTCAAAGCGTTGCCAGACGCGCCTGAGCTGCCGGTCCTCGCCAAACCCCGACGCCTCGGCAATTCGCGTCAGGCTCCACCGGGTCTCGTGCATGAGTTGGCGGGCCAACTGCAGCCGCAACCGCGCCAGATAATCGTTCAGCGACATTCCGGTCAGCTCGATGAAACGCCGTCGCAGGTGGCGCTCGCTCATCGCGGCCTGATGCGCCATCTCCTTCAGCGACCAGGACCGATCCAACTGCGCTGCGAGCGCATCCTGCAAACGATGAATACGCGCATCGACATGGTTGCGCCCTTCCAGCCAGATGCCGAGCTGTGGCTCGTGACCGCTACGTCGCCAGTAGAGCACCAGATCGCGCGCCACCTGTTGGACCAGACGATCCCCCAGCAAGCGTTCCAACCAGTAAAGCATGGTATCGATGCCGGTTGAGATACCCGCACTGGTCAGGCAGTTGCCATCCTCGGTAAAGATGCAGTCACCCCTTACCCGGGCCTTTGGCGCGAGCTGGCGAAGTTCGTCGAGCAAGCCGTGATGAGTGGTGCAGCGGCGATCATCGAGCAGTCCGGCCTGCCCCAGCAACAGCGCGCCGGAGCATACCGCCATCAGCGTTCGACACGCCTGTGCCTGGATACGCAACCAATCGATGGCATCCTGCTTAGCCGCGAAATCCGTTGTGGCTCGGTACTGACCCGGAAGGACCAGCAGATCGAGCGGAAGCGGAATATCGGGCAAGGGTTCTATGCCGGAAAGTGTCAACGGTCCCAGCCAAGCCAGCGTCTCCTGAGGTCCGAAGAAGCGTAACCGCAATGGCGCGCCGAACTGGATGGCGCTTAGCAGCACCTGCAACGGGCCGGCCAGATCCAGCGGTACTTGGCCAGGCAGCATCAATACTCCGATCTGCAACGGCCGGTCATTGAGATACATCGCCAAGCCATTCCCGTTTCAATGTTTCGACTCCGACGATACGAGCAAAACGCCCTTCCAATACAAGTTCGGTACGAGCCCGAATCTCCTCGGCGCTCCATTTCCGGCCCGCACTCACCATGGGGAACGTCAATGTGGCCTCGCTGACAAAGTCGAGGTCCGCTCCGACTCGAGCGGTAGTCTCGCAACACTGCTCGGTCCGGATGCCGCTGATGATCAGGCGGTTGATGCCAGCAAGCCGTAACCAGCGCTCAAGCCCCGTGTCGGTAAAGGCATTGTGCGCACGCTTGTGGAAAGTGACGTCTGTCTCGTCTTCGAATCCTTCTAGCGGACGAATCAGGCCATTGATTGGATCGAAGGGCGAAGCACTGCTCGGCGATTCGTGGAAGATGCGCACCAAAGGTATGCCCTTTTCACGGGTCAGATCGAGCAACTCGCGCTGGTACGGTCTCCAGGCCGCAGCGAGCGTCTCTACCCGATATTCCTTGGCAGGAAACGAAGACTGGACGTCGATCAATAACAGGGCTGTGGTAGCCATCTGGCACGTCCCTCATCACATGGTGAAGCCGCCATGCTATTGCCTGTCAGACATCGTCGCGAGGACCGATTCGGCAGACAAACCGGACTTTTCCGGCCATTTTAGCGGCAAAAGGAGAGATCGGCTGCATCGACATCACCAGCAGATCGAGGTCTTGTTGAAATTCGGCCTATGTGCAGTCATCGACGCCCGCTGCTCCTGGGCATTGAGCAGTCGATCAACGTAAGCGCCTTGCCATGCTCGACGACGTCGCACTGCCGGTCTCGCCAGCCCATCAATGGCCAGAGCAGTGAGCAGAAATGAGTGGAGAGAAATCGATGGCTGGAAGGGCGATCTCAAGTTCCAAGCGTCAACTCCACGCCAGGCAAACGGCGCCCACCGTTTGTACCCTGGTGATATGGCTTCTAGATTTTATGTTGTGGAGACGGAACGCTACCTCGATCCACGACGAATCTCGGACGAATTTCGCAAGGAGTCAACGATATGGAAATCCTGATTCACAACGACGGCATGGATGCCGACGAGTTTCATCAGCTTGCCGGCGGCGAGACCGGAACGACGTTGCGCAAGACGGCCAAGGATTACCTGGGGCGGGAGAACCTGTCCGAAAATCAGGTGAAAGAGATCAAGCGCAAAGGGGGAGACGAGTACGAGGCGCTGATCCGCAGGATGACCGAACATGCGCTCAACGTGATCAACCTGCCGTTGAACAGTGCGATCACCCTCGAGATCGATTTCGACGGTGGCATCAAGGACTGACGCCGATTTCCGGCATCGCGATGCGCGGGCAGTCGCTCTTGGATAGACTGATACGACTGCCCGCCAAGTCGGAGCCGAACCATGCCACGTTTCCCTAGATCCCCTTCCCCCCTCGAGCACGACGACACCATCGCGCTGCCCGAAGGGTTGCCCGCGAACGATGTCCACGCCTCACGACAGGCCGAAGCCCATCAGACCTCCTACAGCGACGAGCGCTTCTGGCGCAAGCTGGCCCGCTTCGGCAAGCGCGCCGGACGCGAGGTCGCACTCAAGGCGCTGCAGCTCTATTTCGTGCTCAAGCGTCCCGACGTGCCGCTCTGGGCCAAGTCGACGGTCATCGGGGCGCTCGGCTATTTCATCTCGCCACTGGATGCGATTCCCGACTTCATCGCCGGAGTCGGCTACACCGACGATGCCAGCGTACTGGCCGCCGCCCTGGCAGCCGTGTGGATCTACATCGACGAGGAGGTCAAGCGTCAGGCGGAGTCCACCCTGGCACGCTGGTGGCCGGACGACCAGGCCTCCTGAAACCGTTGCTGTCGCCGAATCGAGGGGGCAGCGGTTTTTTTGTACACAAAAAAGCTCTAGAGTCGTTCTCCAAGGAGAGACAACAACAATAGACCGCGGAGTATTCGATGAGTCAGGACAACACCTCGGCGCCTCGCCGGTTGGGGAAAGAGAGCCGTCGTCACGCCGGTACCGGCAGTGATCGCCTACGCGACGTCGACTATCTCCCGCCGCTGCGAAAGGCCATTCCCCTGGGTATACAACACGTGCTGGCGATGTTCGTCAGCAATGCCGCGGTGCCGCTGATCATTGCCGGTGCGGCGGGCCTTTCCGGCGCGGATACGGTGTTTCTGGTACAGATGGCGATGTTCGTGGCGGGGATCGCCACGCTGGTCCAGACGCTGGGCATCGGGCCGCTGGGCGCCCGCCTGCCGATCGTCATGGGCACCAGTTTCGGATTCGTTCCGGTGATGATTCCGATCGCCACCGCCCAGGGCCTGCCGGCGGTCTTCGGCGGCGCACTGATCGGCGGCCTGGCCATGGCCGTGGTAGGGCTCTGCTACAAACGCCTGAGCGTCTTCTTTCCGCCGGTGGTCTCCGGCACCTTCGTCCTGCTGATCGGTATCCTGCTGCTGCCGGTGGGGTTCGCCTACGTCGGCGGCGGCGTCGGCGCCGAGGACTTCGGAGCACCGCATCATCTGTTGCTGGCGGCGCTGGTGTTCGCCGTTACCGTCGCGTTTCACCAGTTCTGCCGCGGCTTCCTCTCCGAGGCGGCCGTGCTGATCGGCATCCTGGTCGGCTGCGTGGCGGCGGCCCCAATGGGGCTGCTCGATTTCTCCCCCGTCGCCGAAGCCGGCTGGTTCCAGCTTCCGATACCGTTCGAGATCGGCCTTGCCTTCGATCCGGCGGCGATCCTGGCGATCACGCTGATGGCCGTGGTCACCTGCGCCGAATCGATCGGCGACATCTCGGGAACGGCGATCGGCGGCGCCGAGCGCGAGCCGACCGCGAGGGAGCTGTCCGGCGGGGTCATGGCCGACGGCCTCTCGAGCAGCTTTGCCGCACTATTCGGCGCCTTCCCGCAGATCAGCTTCAGCCAGAACGTCGGCCTGGTAGCCCTCACCGGCGTCGCCAGTCGCTTCGTCGTCGCCATCGGCGGCGGGTTTCTCGTCCTGGCGGGGCTGGTGCCCAAGCTGGGCGCGCTGGTATCGGCGATCCCGGCGGCTGCATTGGGCGGGGCGGTGATCATCATGTTCGGGATGATCGCCAGCGCCGGCGTCAAGATGCTCTCCCATGCCGCCTTCAACAAGCTCAACATGCTGATCGTCGGCATCTCCCTGGCACTGGCGATCGGCCTGCCGGCCCAGAGCGGACTCTACCAGGGCGCACCGCAACAGATCGGCGTGCTGCTGGAGTCGGGCCTGATTCCCGGCGCACTGGCTTCGATCCTTCTCAATCTGATTCTGCCCAGGGCGGACGACGAGACCGCAGCGGCGGATCCTCCCGGGACCTGAGCCGCATCGCCCTGCGGGCTTCAGCGGGGACTTGGCGATTTCATCCGCGATAAGGACAATCGCTCCCCGGACGGGCTACCCTGAACTGGATCTGGCTAATTCGGCAGCAAGGAGCATGCCATGGGTATCTACTGCCTGACCTTCGACAGGCCGCTGGGGAGGATGGATCGTCATCGCCTGGAGTCGATGCTCCGGAGATTCGAATCCATCGCGCTGTTTCGCACGACGTGGCTGATCGAATCGACCGATCCGGTAGAGTTTCTACGCTCCCGGTTGAGTCGGGCATTCGGCAAGCAGACCCGCTTCTTCATCACCCGGTTGAGCGAACCCTGGTGCACCGACGGCATCGGGCCCGTGGGCAAATGGCTGAGCGACCCCAGCCGCCAGTGGTAGGCGATCAGGCCTTGGCCGCTTCCAGTACGCCCTGGGTATCCTTGGCCAGCTTGCAGCGAACCAGCGCGGCCATCAGCCTGGGGTAATCCTCGCGCGACACCTTGTCGGCGAGCTTCGCCGCATCGGCCTTGAGCCCCAGCTTGTCGGCGGCGGAGAGCGCTGCCTTGTCGGCGTAGGGATAGCATTCATCCCATGCCGTCTGGATCTCGCGCAGGAAGATATCGGCACCGGTGCCGCCGATTCCCTTGAACGCCTTGAGCCGCTTGCGCAGGGCTTTCGGGCTGCCCGCCGCCGCCTCTCGCAGCTTGCGCAGGTCACCTGCGTAGGTGTCCAGCAGTTCGGCGTTCATGTCGGCCAGTTGCGTGGCCGTCTTCTCGTCGACGCGAGCGTAGCCGGCTTCGTTGAGTACTCGCGCCCGGCTTGCCCAGTCGCTCGCCTGCAGCTTCCGCGGCGTCGTCCAGCCAGCGGCGGCCATTGCCCTGGCGCCGCGCATCGCCAGATCGGCGCTGATCGGCGCGCTGGTCAGCAGCGAGTAGCAGAGCAGGCGGAACAGCGGCGACGGCGTGTTCTTGCGCAGGTCGACACCGAGTTCGCTGGCAAAGGTTCGGCCGTGACGCTGCATCAGCGCCTCGATGATCCGTTTCTGACTGGCCATGATGGCTCCTCGAAGCAGTACCAGCTCTCAACATGGCAGCAACGGGTCCGCTGTCAAATCGGCAGGTGACGCATCCGATCGCGCCAGGCGCGAGAGGCGGCCTTGAGATGCCTCCCCTGCCACCGCATATTGCCCATTCGCCAGCGTTCTGCAATGGAGTCCCATGTCTTTCGACACCACCGCCCACAACCGCCGGATGACCTACTTCGACAATCACGAGTCGGTATGGCTGTTTGGCTACGGCTCGCTGATCTGGAAGGCGGATTTCGACTATCTGGAGCGCCGGCCGGCATCGATTCGCGGCTGGACGCGTCGTTTCTGGCAGGGCTCCCATGACCACCGCGGCACGCCGGAAGCGCCGGGAAGAGTGGTAACCCTGGTACCGGACGACGACGCCGTCTGCCACGGCATGGCCTACCGCATCCCGCCCCGGGTGTTCGAGCCGCTGGATGTTCGCGAGAAGAACGGCTACCTGCGCGTGGTGACCGAGATGACCTTCGAGGACACGCCCTCGGCCGGCAGCGAACGGGTCGAGGGCGTCGTCTATCTGGCGGGGGAGGATAACGCGGCCTATCTCGGTCCCGCCGATGAAGCGGCCATCGCGCGCCAGATCGCCGAATCCCACGGTCCCAGCGGTCCCAATCGCGACTATCTGCTCAATCTGGCCGCCGCGTTGCGCGAGCTGGGGTTCGAGGACGCCCATGTGTTCGCCCTGGAGCGCGCGCTGCTGGCCGACTGATCCTGGCGCGAGCCGTCTACCGCCCGGGTCAATGGCCGCCACCGGATCGGAGCTTCTTGATCAGCAGGACCACGCCGAGCACGAGCGCGCCGACCAGGAGACCGAAACCGAAATTCAACAGCATCGGTGTCAGCGGCTGAACGATCGCCCCGACGCCGGGAATGTCGCCGGGGACTTCGGCGATATCCTCGATACCGTGATGAATGAAGGGTATGCCGTGGGTCAGGATACCGCCGCCGACGAGGAACATCGCGATGGTGCCGACGATCGACAGCAGCTTCATCAGATAGGGCGCCGCCCACAGGATGGCGCGACCGGTCGATTGGGCGAGCTGGGTCGCACGCTCGGTGAGATAGACCCCAAGATCGTCGAGCTTGACGATGCCCGCCACCAGGCCATAGACCGCCGCGGTGATGGCAACGGCGATGATCGCCAGTACCGCGACCTGCTGCATGAAGCTGGCGCTGGCCACCGAGCCGAGCGTGATGGCGATGATTTCCGCCGAGAGGATGAAGTCGGTACGGACCGCGCCCTTGATCTTGTCCTTCTCGAACGCCAGGCGTTCCTCTTTCGACTTCAACTGCGCGGCAGCTCGAACGTCTTGCTTGCTCGCCTCTGCCCCACCGTGAAGAAACTTGTGGGCCAGCTTTTCCGCCCCTTCGTAACAGAGAAACGTACCACCCACCATCAGCAGCGGCGTAATCAACCAGGGCGCTATCACGCTGATCAGCAGCGCCGCCGGCACCAGGATCAGCTTGTTGCGCAGCGACCCTTTTGCCACCGCCCACACGACCGGCAGCTCGCGGTTGGCACGGACGCCGGTGACCTGCTGGGCGTTGAGCGCCAGATCGTCACCCAATACCCCTGCCGTTTTCTTGGCGGCGACCTTGGTCATGAGAGAAACGTCGTCGAGCAACGTGGCGATATCGTCGAGTAATGTCAGTAAGCTGCCTGCGGCCACGGGTCTTCCCCTCTCGATCCATCAAAACGGCTGGAAAACGCCAAGCGTAGTGGAAATTCTCACGATGACGTGATGATTTCCGCCAACGCTCGCTGCAAGGGCTCGGCAGACTCCGGCCTGACGCAGCGGGCGACCTCTTCGCCATCACGCAGGAAGATCAGCGTCGGCCAGAGCTTGACCCGAAAGGCGCGGCCCAGCGGTCGCCCCTTGCCATCCTCGACCTTGAAGTGCGGCAGATCATCGAGCCCTTCGAGCGCCTTCGCGATCAGCGGCTGGGCGGCCTGACACCAGGGGCACCAGGGGGCGCCGAATTCGACGACTGCCGGGCCGCGAATGTCGTAAAGCGAACTGCGGCTGGGCTCATCGGTCGTGTAGTCGCTCGTCATCCTCGCTCCTTGAACGTGATTGTCTCGTCCTTTCGACAATGTAGCGGTAAACCACGACGTAGAAGTAAACAACGACCTGGCGGTAAACGACAAAACCCTCGTCGATAGCGTGGGCTTGTCGGGACAGTGCCGAAGCGTCGACCGGAAGATGGCACCAACCGGCGATATCGGTATTCAGAAGGATCTCAGTGGCGTCTCGTCTGGCGGCGTCTCAATCGATGTCGAGGCGTTTCAGTCCGCGGGAAAACGCCTGCCAGCGCTCGACATAGTGCGCTGCCGACGCTTTCAGCCCCTCGACCGCCTTATCATCCAGCGTACGCACGGCTTTCGCCGGTGCGCCCACGATCAGCGAGTTGTCGGGAAAGGATTTGCCCTCGGTCACCAACGCATTGGCGCCGATCAGACAGTTGTTGCCGATCTGGGCGCCATTGAGCACGGTGGCCCCCATGCCGACCAAGGTGTTGTCGCCCAGGGTGCAGCCGTGCAGGATCGCGTGATGACCGACGGTACAGCCACGGCCGACGCGCAGCACGAAACCGGGATCGGTATGCAGCATGCAGCCTTCCTGGATATTGCTGCCTGCGCCGATCACTATCTGCTCGTTATCGCCGCGGATCACCACGTTGAACCAGATCCCCACATCCTCTTCGAGCTCGACCTGACCGATGACGTGAGCACTGGGCGCGACCCAGTAGCGATTCCGGTCCGGCAGATTCGGCACCGCATCGAAATAGGCGTAGACAGGCATGGACTCGGCTCCGGTCGGAAAGTGAGCTTCATCCTCGCCCGCAGAGGTATCCTCTGCCAGCCGACTTTAGCCCCAAGGATCCGCCTCCGTTGTGCAGATGACGAGGGTTCCGCACGTCACGGCGAGCCGGTCCCGATACGAAGAGGCCCCGGCGTCGTATCGACGCCGGGGCCCCCTGGTCACGCGCGATGCTCGCTCGTGGCTTTTTACTTCACCACTTCACCGCTTCATTACCTCACCACGGACGCCTGCCCGTCATCTTCAGGCGGACTCGTCGTCCTGCTTGCTCTCGCTGGTAACGGAGGTGGTGACATTGCTACCGCTATAGGAATTCTGGTGCTGGCTAGCTTCGCTCTCCGCTGCCATGGAAAACGGCAATACGGCGGAGACAACGATAGCGGCCAACATCGAAAACAGCTTGTTGAACGCTTTCATGACCACTCCTTCGGCAATAGGGCGCCCTGCGACGTTTTGTCGCGACGCCTTATTAGCATGCTAAACGAATAGTCTTCAGTCAAGCACAAAATGGTCGAACCGCTCGCATCGCCGTCTGCCGGTCAACGTCCCACCCACGCCTCGATACCCAATGCCTGGGGAAGGGAACGGAGGCGTTCCGTCAACAGGCGGGCATCTGCCGAGCGACAGCCACTGTCGTGCTCCAGCACCGCCACTTCGCCATCGCCGTTCGTCCAGGTCACGGTGTAATGGGACATATCCGTCGCCCGCGGGCCGCAGGTGGGGGTTTCCACCGTCATCCCCATGGCCGGTTGCCAAGCGGCGAGCCGATCCAGGACCCGGGTGAAACGTTCTGGATCATTGGCGCGAACCCGTTCGCCCTCGATGGCGGTGAACTGCTCACCGACGAATCGCGTCGTACCCGCGTCGTCGAGCTCGACCTGATAGACCGGGCAAGTGCCGTGGCAGGGCCCGACCCGGTACCGGATCTCGGTCACGCGCGAGCCGGAAGCCGTCGGCTCCGAGGTGGGATGAGCGCTCTGCTGGGCGCAGCCCGCGGTCAGCGAAGCCGCCAACGCGAGCGTGAGAAAACTTACCGACTGACGCCTCATGAGAGTCCTCGACGTGTGAGGGATTCGGGCCGTTCATCCGGGCGCGGTGACCCGGTATGTCGATGCTTCGAAACCGATGCCGCAAGCAGTGCGCGGGCCGGCGATATCCTACCCTCTCCCGAGGGCTGGCGTCGCCGATTCCTTTCAATGTTGTAAAAATCCGCCGATGCAGGACAACTACCCGTTTTTGAACGATAAATAGAGGTAAATGTGGCCAGTGCCCTCGCGCTGCCTCTGTCATAATCATGGCACTAACGCCGCGACCTCATTAAACTGTCGTCCTAGTCGCGTTCGCGCCTGTCCGTATCCATCAGACAGAGAACCTTCATGAAATTGCGTCACGGCATGACATTCGTCTCCAGCCTGCAGACCCAGACTGGCGCCGAATCCGGCGAGACCCAAAACGTCGACGTCGTTCTCATCGGCGGCGGCACAATGAGCGCCACCCTGGGAACCCTGCTCCAGTCACTACAGCCCGACTGGACCATCCACCTCTACGAGCGCCTGGACAAGGCTGCCGAAGAGAGCTCCAACGTCTGGAACAATGCCGGCACCGGCCACTCGGCCTTTGCCGAGATGAACTACACCTCGCCGCAGCCCGACGGCAGCGTCGACATCAAGCGCGCCATCGGCATTACCGAGCAGTTCGAGGTGTCACGCCAGTTCTGGGCCAGCCAGGTGCGTGAAGGCGTGCTGGCCAACCCGCGCTCCTTCATCAACACCGTGCCGCACCTGAGCTTCGTCTGGAGCGGCGAGCGCGTGTCATTCCTGAAGACGCGCTTCGAGGCGATGCGGGAAAGCCCGCTCTACGCCGGCATGGAGTACTCCGAGGATCCGCAGAAGATCTCGGAATGGATCCCGCTGGTCATGACGGGGCGCGATACCGACGAACCCGTAGCCGCGACCCGCATGCCCATCGGCACCGAGGTCAACTTCGGCGAGATCACCCGCCAGATGATGAACTCGCTGGCCCGCCGCGATAACTTCCACCTCTCCGTCAATACTCAGGTGCGCGACCTCAAGCGCAACGCGGACGGCAGCTGGAAAGTCACCGTGGCCAACACCAGCGATGGCGAGAACGAGCGCAGCGTCAATGCACGTTTCGTGTTCATCGGTGCCGGGGGCGCGGCGCTGCCGCTGCTGCAGAAATCCGGCATCCCTGAAGCCCGGATGTACGGGGGGTTCCCGGTCGGCGGCCAGTTCCTCTACACCACCAATCCGGAAGTGGTCGCCAAGCACGACGCCAAGGTCTACGGGCTGGCGCCCGCCGGCTCGCCCCCGATGTCGGGACCGCACACCGACAAGCGCATCC
>NZ_CALFQK010000065.1:0-20960 GCF_937921195.1 uncultured Salinicola sp. | reverse complement strand
CGCATGAAGTGGGGCGTTCGTCGGGCACGCTGGCAGGCGGCGTTGCGCGACGGGTTTCAACGTGGCCTCGGTACGCCCCTGGAAGAAGCGCTCTACCGGCGCTGGGCCCAGGGTAGAGCGGGTGGCCGGTGGATCGAGCGCCGCGGCCTGCCACGGCGCTCAATCGAGGCGAGGCTGGGAGAGGCGCTGGTGGTCCACGTCGATCCGCGCCAGTTGATCCGCGATCTCAACGCCAAGGGAATCGGGGGAAAACGCCCATCCTCCTCGGCCTTCCTCTGGGATGGCGACTGGGATTTGAGTCGTGGCGACCTGCGCCGGGGTTCGCGCTATCGCTTCGTCAGCGATATCGACGAGCACAGGGACGACCTGACCCAGACCGAACGCTTTCGCCAGTACCGTTCCCGGCTCGAATCGGGGCACCCCTGGTCTTCCTACCAGCAGGGCATCCTGCTCGACACGGAAGAGAAGATACTCGCCTACCTGCGCACCTATCTCGGCTTCCTCGACGACATGGCGGCCCGGGGGTTCGACGTCGGGCTGGGAAAGGACGATCTGGGGGTCGCGGTCACCCGCGAGGGCCGGTTGCTCAAGGTCAACCGGGGCCTTCATCGGCTGGCGATGGCGCAGCGCCTGGGGCTGGCCTCGATACCCGTCGTCGTCCGCGCCGTACACCGGCAGTGGTGGCAGCGCGTGGTCGGCGACTGCCGCGGAGAGGAAGCCCTGACCCGCGTGGCCGAGGCGCTGGCCTCGTGCACGCCGGAAACCGAACCGGGGATGCTGGATCCCGGCGACGAGCTGGGGCCGATCGAGTGGCCCCAGCCACGTTAGTGCCGCCGGGGCCAGCCTACGCACGCGCCGTCGGTGGCGATCCGGACGTTGCCGGCGTCTCAGTTGACGCCGTTCCAGAGCCGCTCCTGCAGGCGGTTTTCGCTGCGCATGCGCTGGTTCATCTCTTCCAGCGAGTAGCGCTCGATCAGGGTGGGTGACGAGGAGAACAGCGAGACGCCCAGCCCGGCCCGATGGTCCGGAATGGTGTAGCCCATGGCCTCCAGCAGCGTCGGCAGGACGTCGACCATGCTCGCCGGGCGCTCGATGACGCGGGGACGCAGGCCGTTGCCCAGCATGATCAGGGTGTTCTCGCGTTCTTCCGCGATCAGGTCCTCCCACGCCGAGTTCTTCATCGAGAGGTGGTCGCTGGCGACCACGACCAGGGTGTTGTCCAGCAATCCCTCGGCTCGGAGCCTTTCGATGAAATTCCTGACCAGCCAGCCGGTGCATTTGACCGAGTAGAGGATATCGGTGCCGTCGAAGGTGCCCTGGTTGTCGATACAGGATTGCGACGGATGGCCGAACGGCGGGTGGCCCGCCAGGGTGAGTCCGAAGAAGGCGTAGGGCTTCTGGCTGTCGTGCAGCCGTCGGATACGCTTCTCCGCGAGGTCGAGCAGCGTATCGTCGTAGAGCCCCCAGTCGTTGAGATAACCGGACGGGGCCTTGTCTTCCAGCTCATCGCGGCCCAGGGCGGTATCGAAGCCGTGGCCGAGATAGAATTTCGCCTTGCCGGCGAACTTGGTGCTGGCACCGCCCATGTAGGTGAGATCGTAGCCCCGCGCGTGCAGCAGGTCGCCCAGGCAGTCGACCCCCGGCAGCACGTCCGACAGCGGCTCGAACTGGTTGTCGTGCATCAACCCGGCGGGCATCAACGGCACCCCGCACTGGCTGGCGACCATGCCGGCCATCGTCCAGCCCGTATTGTCGAGCTGCTTGACGCCATGGAATACCACGCCCTCCTGGCCCAGCCGATCCAAGTCCTCGTAGGCGTTGCCGAAGCGCTGGGTATCGCCGTAGGTGCGCTCGGTGCTCTCCATGTAGAGGTAGATCAGATTGGGTGGCTGGGGCGCTTCGGCGAGGATCTCCGGTGGCTGGTAGCGATCGTTGAGCCAGCTCTCGTCGTCGTCGATCACCGAGGCGCCGCGCAGCGACAACCCGAACAGCAGTGGGTTGAACGCCAGCAGGAACAGGCTCAACACCCGTTCCCACAGGCGCCAGCGATGATCGGCCCGTACCAGCCAGGTCACGGCGACCAGCATGGCGATGGCGGCCACGGTGTAGATGACCCCGGCGATCTGGCGATCGGTGCTGCCGTTCTCCTCGATGCCGGCCTGGAGATGGAAGATCACGGCGCCCAGGTCGAGCTGGCCGAAACTGTCGTCGAGATAGATATAGACCCACCACAGGATCAGCGGCAGGGCCGACCATGGCCACGCCTTGCGCTGGGTGGCGCGCTGGGAGACGTGGCCCCAATGGAAGCGATGGCCGATGGCGAGCCAGGCGAGCGTGACGGCGACGGGGGTCCACCATGGCAGAACCCAGACCACCATGATGGCGTAACCGATACAGAGGCCGATGTAGGTGAGTGCACACCAACGTCGAGTGTCGCGAGAGATGGTCATGACGCGCTTCGATCCGTGAACGTCGTGTTCTATCGATGCCGATTCCGGGCACCGCATGGAGAGTCGTCATGACTCTATCATGACGAATCCGAGACAAGCAGGTTATCGACGAGTTCCCGCCGGTCTCAGCGGGCGTTCTGCAGCGCCATGTCGCCGGCGTGCCTCGCCATGGCCAGCTCGATCAGGCGCGTCACCAGGGCCGAGTAGTTCAGGCCGCTGGCCTGCCACAGCTTGGGGTACATGCTGATGCGAGTGAAACCCGGCAGCGTGTTGATTTCGTTGACGACGATGTTTCCCTCGGGCGTGAGGAAGACATCGACCCGCGCCAGACCGGCGCACTCCAGCACCTGGAAGGTGCGAACCGCGATGTCGCGAATCGCTTCACTCGCGCCGGCATCGATGTCGGCGGGCACGGCAACGGTGGCCGCGTCGTCGTCGATGTACTTGGTGTCGTAGGAGTAGAAGCCGTTCTCGACCACGATCTCGCCGCAGACGCTCGCCTCCGGATCGTCGTTGCCCAGCACCGCGCACTCGATCTCGCGACCGGTCACGGCGGATTCGACCAGCACCTTGTGGTCGAAGGCCAGCGCCAGCGCCAACGCTTGCTGGAATTCGAGCGCGGTCTCGACCCGGCTGACGCCCACCGACGAGCCCTGGTTGGCGGGCTTGACGAACAGCGGAGAGCCAAGCGTCGCGCTGAGGGCGTCGAAATCGGCCTCGGCGGCGGTGCGGCGGTTCAAGGTGACGAAGGGCGCCACGGGGATGCCGGCATCGCGCAGCAGGCGCTTGGCGACGTCCTTGTCCATGCCGGCGGCCGAGCCGAGCACGCCGGAGCCGACGAAGGGGAGGTTGGCCATGCGCAGCAGGCCTTGCAGAGAGCCGTCTTCGCCGAGGGTGCCGTGGACGATGGGGAAAACCACGTCGAGTTGCCCCAAGGCGCCCTGGGACGACTCGGCGGCGATCAGCTGCTGGCGTTCGCGGCCTGGCACCAGCGCGATGTCGCCGGCGGAGGGGTTGAGGGCGATCCGCCGCGGATCGTCGGCGTTCAGCAGGAAGTCGGCGGCATCGTTGACATGCCACTGACCCTGCTTGTCGATCCCGATGACCGTGACCTCGAAACGCTCGCGATCCAGCGCGTCGACGATGTTCCTGGCCGACTGCAACGAGACCTCGTGCTCCGCCGATTTGCCGCCGCAGATGACGCCGACCCGAATTTTGCTCATGGTTATGCTCCGCTTCACTGACGATCTCGATGCCGCTCGGGTGCGGCCACTCGGGCGTCATGATGCCACGATCCCGCCGCGCAAGTATTGCGCCGTGGGTACGCTAGCGGCCGCTGATCCGGCGATAGAGCGCCAGGTAGGCCGCAGCCATGGCCGCGGGGGTGAAGGCGGCGAGCCGCTGGCTGGCGGCGGCTGCCAGTCGTTGCCGCCGGGCGGGATCTTCCAGCAGCGCGATCAGCGCCGCGGTCAGCGCATCGGCATCGCCGGCGGGCACCAGCAGGCCGCTGACGTCGTTTTCGATCAGATCGGGAATGCCGTCGACATCGCTGGCCACGATCGCCACGCCGTGATCCATGGCATCGAGCAGGGTGGAGCCCAGTCCCTCGTTGCGGGAGGGAAATGCGAACAGGGTCATGATCTCGAGATAGTCGCCGACATTGGGCTGGAAGCCCTCCCAGATGACGTTGTCCAGATCGGCGCTCTCGGCTTTCAGCGCCGCGTCGTCGTCGCCTTCGCCCAGCAGCAGGAAGCGAACGTCCGGATGCGTCTCGCGCAGCCGCCGCGCCGCCGCCAGCAGTACCCGTTGCCCCTTGTGGCGATCCACCAGCGCGCCGATATGGCCAATCACGCGCTGCCCGGTGAAGCGTTCGTGCAATGCCGCGACACGCGCGGGGTCGCTCGGCTGGCCGGACAGCACGCTGGGAATGCGGGTGACCGGACACCAGTCGCGCTCGCGCAGGTGGCTCTCGATCACCGACGAGATCGCCACGGCGCTCGCCGCGGCGCGGTAGGTCCAGCGGTTGAAGCGCTTGTCCTTGACCGGCTGGGGGACTCGCCGCGTCAGGAGGTAGGGCGTACCGCGCAGGCGCCGTTCGACCCATGCCCAGTGCACCGCCTTGGCCTCGTGGGCGTGGACCAGGGTTGGCCTCGGGTGTCGGCCATGCCCGGCGAGGGCATGATCGGCGTCGATCAGTTCGATATCGGTGCCGAGCGCCCGGTCGGCCAGCACCGCGCGCATCGGCGAGTCGCGGCGGCAGACGAGGCTCTGCGCTATCGCGATCCGCTCGTCGTCGATGCGGGCCAGCGCTTCGATCAGCAGCAGCGTCTGGCGCTCGCCACCGCGAAAGCCGCGGGCCAGGTTGGCGTGACGGATGTGCAGCGAGTGGCGTTCCATCGATTCACCAGATCCGGTCGAAGTCTTCGGCGTCGCGCACCTTGGCATCGCGCTGCAGTTCGAGCAGCTTGGCGTATTTCAGGTAGGCGTTGACCGCCGCCGAAAGCGCCACCGAGACGCCGTCGAGGCCGCCGGCGAACCCACGCTGGAACAGGTACTTGCGCACGAAGGCATTGGCGCCGTGCAGCGCCGGCGACCAGCCGTTGGCTCGCTTGCCCTTGAGGTACATGATCTTGGCCGCGCGATTGGAGAAGCGGCCGCTGGCCTTGCCGAACAGTTCGGCAAGGTTGGCGAACGAATAGTGTTCCAGGTCGGCGTCCAGGCGCTGCGGATTTGTCGCCGGCACCGAAGCGTGCTGGCGGCTGTCGGAGAAGCCGGTGCGGTCGCGATCGAAAAGCCGGATGCAGTAGTCCGGATACCAGCCACAGTGGCGGATCCAGCGACTGCCGATGAAGTTGCGTCGGCGCAGGGCGTAGGCGTCGTGGCCGGCGTCGTCCAGATCGAGGGCCAGAATCGCCGCCACCGCCTCGTCGGTGAGCCGCTCGTCCGCGTCCAGCGACAGCACCCAGCGATAACCGGCGGCCTGCGGTCCGACCCGCTTCTGGGGGCCATCGCCCAGGTAAGGCTGATGGATCACGCGGGCGCCGAATGCCTCGGCCCGGACGACGGTTTCGTCGCGGGAGCCGGAGTCGACCACGATCAGCTCGTCGCAGACGCGCGCGAGCGAGGCCAGGCAGGCTTCGATGTTGTCGGCTTCGTCGAGCGTGATCACCACGCCGGTAATGGCGGCCATGGGCAGTCCTGGGTCGTCGGGGAGTGGAGCGTCATTCACCGACCGGCGGCGGGGCATCGCGAGCGGTGCGACGCGCCGCTACCGGTCGGCGCCTGAGGCATTGTAGCGCGGGGTTCGTCAGCGGTAGAACTGACGGAACCACTGCATGGCTTCGAACACCGCCGGCGAGAACTCGGCGTCGTCGATGGGATCGAGCTGCCGGTCGACGATGTTCCACTGGCCGGTGCCGTCGACCACGGTGATGCGGTCCGGCTCGATGATGCCGTAATCGATGTAGCTGCTGGCCTGGACCCAGGGGTGGTCGATGTCCGGCGCCAGCAGATCCTGGCCCTGCGCGTAATCGGTGAGCGGGTTGGTGCAGCCCAGGGCGTGGCGCATCAGCATCGGTGCGACATCGAGATGGCTGGTCATGCCCTCGACGCGTCCGGGTTCGACCCCCGGGCCGTTGACGATCATCGGCACGTGGGTCTGCGGCGAGGCGAAATTGCTGTTGTGGCCCCAGTAGTTCTTGCCGAAATCGTTGAGCGACTGGCCGTGATCGGCGGTGACCACCAGCATGGTGTCTTCCCACTCGCCCTTGGCCTTGAGATCGTCGATCACCCGGCCCAGCAGCTCGTCGTCGTAGTGCACGGCATTGCGGTGGCGGTTGGCGTAGGGCACCGGATCGGTGTCCGGGCCCAGATCCAGATAATCCATGCCCTGCACCGAAGGCTGGTAGGGCTGGGCGGCGCCTTGCGGGACGTCATAGCCGTGGGGGGCATCGTAGAACAGCATGCCGAACCAGGGGGTGTCGTCCTGCTGCTCCTGCCGGTCGAGCCAGGCCAGCCAGTCCTCGGTCATGCGCAGGTCGCGACCGGAGGGAGAGTCCCCAGGCGTGCTCAGCCGCAGCGGGTCGACCGAGCTGAAGATCGTGCGGTCGAAGCCGACGCCGTCGAGGCTGGCCGAGGAGAAGATGCCCAGCGCGTAGCCCTGCTTCTGCAGCTGCGTGATCAGAAGCGGCGGCGTCTGGGTGTCGTCCAGATAGGCGTAATAGTTGCCGCTGAGGCCGTAGAACAGGCTCATGGCGCCGTTGCGGGTGGCGTTGCCGCCGCTGTAGTGATCGAGATAGCGGCGGCCGCTGTCGTTCAGCGCCGCATAGAGGTTGGGCGTGTTCCGTGGACCATACTCGTCGGCGCGCCAGGAGTCGATCATGACGACCATGACGTTGGGCTTGTCGCTGGGCTGGCAGCTCAGCGGACTCTTGGGCCAGTCGAGATTCTGTGCCTGCTTGGCATCGATATCGGCCCGCTCGGCGCGGGCGGCTCGGGGATCGAGCCAGCCGTGCTGCTCCATGAAATCCTTGGCGGTGGCCGGGAACAGCAGCGGATAGATGCCGACCTGCTGGGTCACGCTGCGATGGTAGCGGGCATCGGCGACGACATGCAGGGCGTGGCTGCCGAGCAGCGTCACCAGTATCACGCCGCAGCAGAGTCCCACCGGCACGCGGCGGCCACGGTTGCCCACGATCAGGCGACGGGCGAGCCAGCCTTCGAGCGCCAGCGCCGCGACGACGCAGCCGACGACCACCAGCCAGGTGGTGACGGTGAAGCTGAAGATCTCGCCGTTCTTGTCGTTGAGGAACAGCGACACCATGAAGGCGTTCACGTGGAAGCGATACTGGGCATAGACGACCGTGTCCAGCAGCAGCGCGCTGAGCCCCAGAGCACCGAGCAGGGTCGCCGGCAGCCACAGCCAGCGCGCCTTGAGCACCAGCGCCAGCGCGGCCAGCGGGAGCCAGCCGAGCAGGACCAGCATGCCGAAGTGGCCGATCCAGGTCAGGATCAGATAGGCGATCCCCATGGGGTCGTGCGGCATGGCGAGGTAGGGCGAGTAACGCAGTGCAATCAGCCACACCAGCGGCAGTTGCACCAGGGCGAAAAGGAGGGTGCCGCGCCAACGGCGTCTCAGCGTATCTTGCATGGAGGGTCAGGCCTTGTCGTGATCCGCCGGAGCGTTTCGATAACCCTCGGCGATGGCGATGAAGAGTGATTCCGCGTTGGCGGGCGAGAAACGCACGAGGGAGCGCTCGAGTCGTGACAGATTGCGCTGACGCCAGGCGCCTTGCGGGCGTAGCCGGCAGCGGTCGAAATCTATCAGCCAAACCTTATCTTCGTCTGAAACCAGCAGGTTGCGCGCGTTGAGGTCGACATGGTCGAGCCCGGCGTCGTGAAACCGGCGAATGGTGGCGCCGACGTCGGCGAGCAACCGCGGCGAGGCACTTGCCAGGCGCTCTGCCAATGCCTGGCTCTTTGGCAGGCGCTCGGTGATCAGCGCCGCGCGATAGGTGATACCGTGGCGTACCACGATGGCCGCCACCGGCGCCGGCGCCGGCAGCCCCTGTTCGAACAGGGCGCGTGTCAGGCGCATTTCACGAAAGCCGCGGGTACGCTCGAGGCCCGTCCAGAGATAGTCGGCTTGGCTGACCCTGGCGGCCATGCCGCCCCGGCGATAGGGCCGCAGCACCCAGTCGGCCCCATCGACGGCCAGGAACTGGCTGGCGCCGCGGCCGGGCGCCGAGCCGACCACCAGGCCGCGTGCGGCCCAGGCATCCGGGTCGAGCCAGGCTTCGCCGAATGGGGGCAGAATCGGCAGGTCGGGCTGAGCGAGACGCGTCGGATCGTATAAGATATGCGCGTCCCGATGATGGTAGGTCGATAGCGACATGGTCGATCCTTGACGTAGGGCCGAAGCGGGATGGGCGCGCCGCCGAAAACGCGGCGACGAGCCGCGGGACGCATTGTAACCGGGCAGACCCGTTGTCGCATGTCGGCGTCTCGTGCCGCCGAGGATTCGTCGACCCGTCGGGCGTCCATTGAACTCGAGGAAGCTGCCGTGACCGAAGATCCGCAAGCGCCGCTGGCCGCGATCGCCATTCGCCAGGTGGAGAAGAGCACCGGCGCCAGCCGCAACGCCTTCGAGCAGGCTGCGGCGCTGAAAACCCTGGGCTACCGGGTGACGATCCTGGCCGAGCGTGGCCGGCGCGAACTGGCGGAAGCCGCCGGTGCCGAGCTGGTTCGGCTCAAGCGCTGGCCATTCAAGGGACCGTTCCGGCGGTTCTGGTTCAACCGCCGCGTGCAGGCCTGGTGCCGGCGACATCGGCCGGCGATGCTGGTCAGCCACGGCGACGTCGAGACGCCCGATGTCGTCTACATGCACAACTGCGTGCACCTCGCCAGCCAGCGCATCCATGGCCGCGATCTGCCCGCAGGCCACGAAGTGGCCGCCATCCACGATCACGTGCTGACGGGGGCCAGGTTTCGTCGCCTGGCGGTCAACTCGCGAATGATGGCGGAGGATTTTCGCGATCGCTACGGCATCGACGACTCGCGCATCGAGATCAGCTACCCCGGCTACGATCCCGCGATATTCAACCGCGAGCGGGCCACGGCAGGCCGCGCGGCGCGCCGGCGCGAGCTGGGCATCGCCGACGACACCCGGCTGATCGGCCTGATCACCTCCGGCAACTTCATCAAACGCAACGTGGCCGGCTTCGTCGAGATGGCAGCCGGACTGGAGCAACGCCTGCCGGGCCGGTGCCGTTTCCTCGTCGTCGGCAAGGACGACTTCGCCCCCTACCAGCGCCAGGCCGAACAGGCCGGCATCGCCGAGCGCTTTCTCTGGCGCAGTACGGTCAGCGACGTCGAGACGCTCTACGGCGCGCTCGATCTGTTCGTGCTGCCGGCGCACATCGAGGAGTTCGGGCGCGTGTCGCTCGAGGCCATGGCCTGCGGCACGCCGGTGTTGCTCTCGTCCACCACCGGTGCCGCCGAACTGCTCGAGGCCGACCATGCCGAGCTGATGCTGGATAGCCGCGACACCCAGGGCTGGGTCGACCGTCTCGAGGAGCTGATGACGACATCGGACCTCGAGTCGCTGGGTGCCGAGCTTGCCGAGTTGGTGGGCGATTACTCCTACCGTCGCCAGACCGAGAAGCTGCGGGACTCCTTTGCCTCACTGTGAACGCTGGGCTTTGTACGAAAACTAGCTGCGCTCGGCAATACGGCGTTAAAAATCAGCTCAAAATGCTCATTTACACCCCGTAAATTCCGCGTTTTCGCCGATTTTTGCCTTGTCTTGCCCTCGCTCGCTGACTTTTCGTACAAACCCTAGGTACGGATCACGCTGTCGACGAAATCCACCAGCGTCTCCCCATAGCGGTCGAGATCGAAATCGCGGGCGACCTGCTCGCGGGCGGCCTGCGCCATGCGTCGCCGCAGCGATGGATCCCGGGCCCAGCCCTCAAGGACCGTGGCGGCTTCCGCCGGCTCGAGTACGCCGGCCTCGACGAGGCTGTCGGTGGTGGGATCGTAGACCTCGTCGGGCCCCTTGGCGCAGCGGGGGTCGTAGCGCGCCAGGCTGTGGCGCGAACGGCCGGGGTTCAGGACGGCGCCATTGACGCCATGACGCACGAGCTCCGGCAGGCCATCGGCATTGCCGACCAGCGTGGGCAGGCCATGAGCCAGGGCTTCCTGGACCACGTTGCCGAAGGGTTCGCGCCAGGAGGGGCAGATGAAGGCGTCCAGCGAGGCGTAGAAGCCCGACATGTCGTCGACCAGGCCCTTGAAGTGAACGCTGTCGTTCAATCCCCACCGCGCTGTCCACTGCTTCAACACCGGCTCCAGCGGCCCGCTGCCCGCGATCCACAGTTCCGCCTCGGGGCAGCGCTGCTTGAGTTCGGCGAAGGTTTCCAGGGCGACCATCGGCGCCTTCAGGCCCGTCATCCGGCCCGCGAAACCGAGCCTGAAGCGGTCGCCGGGGTGGCTGGCGGCCTGTTCCGGGAGACGGATGGCGTTCTGCAGCACGCGATAGGGGATGTCGGGATCCAGCTGCCACTTGAGCTGGAGAATCCGCAGGCCGGCGTAGGAGTTGCAGAGCACGCCGTCCAGCCGCGAGAGATAACGCCTCAGGCCGGGTGCATCCGCTGCCAGCCACGCACTCCCGCGTTCGAAGTGGATCAGCGGGATGCCGTCGTCGAACGCCAGCGGATGATTGACGATCTTGTTCCAGACCACCACGGCATCGAGTTCCAGACGCTGCATCATGGCGAGCTGATAACGCTGGCGCACGCTCGGCAGGAACTTGGGAATCCGCCAGCGCCCACCCTTGATACTGTGCATCCGTGCCGCGCGGTGAGGGGCGTAAGCTGGCTCGAGCAGTGAATGGATCTCGTCGGTCTGCAGCAGCACATGGTGGTCGTGCTGCGGGGTATGGCGGGTATAGAAGCGAGTGAAGTAGCGTTCCACGCCGCCCAGGTTTCTGAGGCTGACCAGGTGGCCGATGCGGCTGGTGGTGCCACGAGTTGATTCTTCGATCATGAATGTCTTGTCTGGATGGTTTTCTGGATGATTCGGTCGAAGCGCCATGATTGACGCGCGTTGGTCGGGGTGCGAGTCATGCCCGGTCAACTTCCGTTAGAATGGGCGCTTTACCCAATGGGAATTCATTCAAGCCCATGAAGCAATCTCTGCCAGAGCGCCCGCGACATATCGGCATCCTGCGTCTCTCCGCGCTGGGCGACGTCTGCAACCTGGTGCCCACGGTGCGCGCGCTGCAACGCCAATGGCCCGAGGCGCGGATCACCTGGATCGTCGGCAAGGCCGAACATGGCCTGCTGGACGGTCTCGATGGCGTCGATCTGGTGGTCTACGACAAGTCCACCGGTTTCCAGGGCATGCGTGCGATTTGGCGTCAACTCGAGGACGTCCGCTTCGACGTCCTGCTGCACATGCAGCAGGCGCTGCGCGCCAGCGTACTGTCGTTGGGGCTGAAATGCGACGTGAGGGTGGGCTACGACAAGGCCCGGGCCAAGGATTGGCAGCACTGGTTCACCCATCGCCAGCTGGCTCCCCATCCACGCGCACATGTGCTCGAATCCTTCATGGATTTCGCCCGCCTGCTGGGGGTCGAGGATACCCGCCTCGACTGGTCGCTGCCGGTGCCGGACGCCGCCTACCAGGAAGCGCGCCAGTTGACCCGCGACCGGCCCTATCTGGTGATCAGCCCCTGCGCCAACCCGCGGCTGCGCAACTTCCGCAACTGGTCGGCCGAGGGCTATGCCGCCGTGATCGAACACGTCTGGCAGCGCTACGGGCTGAGAACCGTCATGAGTGGCGGCGGCAGTCCCCAGGAACGCGACATGGGCGAGCAGATCCGCCGGCTGGTGCCCGATGTCGAGATCATCGACGCCATCGGTCGAACGTCGCTCAAGGGCCTGCTGGCCCTGCTGGATCGGGCGCGCGTGGTGATCGCACCCGACTCCGGGCCGGTGCACATGGCCAATGCGCTGGGCACGCCGACGCTGGGGCTCTACGCCACCACCAATCCGGATCGCGCGGCCCCGTACTGCTGGCGCAGCCATGTGGTCAATCGCTACCCTGACGCCGTGCGCCGCTATCTGAAGAAGTCCGTCGAGAGCGTCAATTGGGGCACGCGGGTGCGCCACGCCGACGCCATGGCACTGATCACGCTGGACGACGTGGTCGAGCATCTGGACGGACTGATGACCGCGACACGCGATACCGCCAACGCCGACGACGTAACGGAGCCGCCGCATGAAGGTTGATCTTTCGCAGTTGGAGCACGCCCGTCTGCTGGTGGTGGGCGATGTCATGCTCGACCGCTATTGGCATGGCGCGACGTCGCGGATCTCGCCCGAAGCGCCGGTGCCGGTGGTGAAGGTGGAAGATGCCGACGATCGTCCGGGCGGGGCGGCCAACGTAGCCCTCAACATCGCCTCGCTGGGAGGCCACGCCAGTCTGGCGGGCGTGGTGGGGCGCGACGACAACGCCGACCATCTCGAACGTGCGCTGGAAGCTGCCAATGTGAGCGCTCACTTTCAACGCAGCCCGGAAGTGCCGACGATCACCAAGCTGCGCGTCATGAGTCGCAACCAGCAGTTGATCCGCCTCGACTTCGAATCGCCGCTGTGGAACGTCGACACCGCGCCGCTGGTCGCCAAGGTCGAGGCGGCGCTGGGCGATGCGGAAGTGGTGATTCTCTCCGACTACGGCAAGGGTAGCCTGAACCGGGTCGAGACGCTGATCGCCGCGGCCCGAGCGGCCGGCAAGCGGGTGCTGGTCGATCCCAAGGGCAGCGATTTCAGCCGCTATCGCGGTGCCAGCGTGATCACGCCCAACCTGGCCGAGTTCGAAGCGATCGTCGGCCCCTGTGCCGACGATGCTGAACTGGCGGAGAAGGGCGAGGCGCTGCGGGCGGCGCTGGCGCTCGAGGCGCTGCTGGTCACCCGCAGCGAACGCGGCATGACCCTGATCCGTGAGGGGCACGCCCCGCTGCACCTGCCGACCCACGCGCGGGAGGTCTTCGACGTCACCGGCGCTGGCGACACCGTGATCGGGGTGTTGGGGCTGGCGCTGGCCGCCGGCCACGGCTTCGGCGAGGCGGTGATGCTGGCCAATCTCGCCGCCGGACTGGTGGTGGCCAAGCCCGGCACCGCGGTGCTGTCGGTGGCGGAGCTCTACACGGCACTGCACGGCGACAGCCTGGCCGAATACGGCGTCATCGGGGAAGGCCCGCTCGTCGGGGCGGTGCGTGCCGCGCAGGCTCGCGGCGAGCGCGTGGTGATGACCAACGGCTGCTTCGACATCCTGCATGCCGGCCACGTGGCGTATCTGGAGCAGGCCAAGCGCCTCGGCGACCGCCTGATCGTGGCGGTCAACGACGACGCCTCGGTGGCCCGGCTCAAGGGGCCCAAGCGGCCCATCAACACGCTGGCGCGCCGGGCCCAGGTGCTGGCGGGGCTGGCCGCGGTGGACTGGGTCGTCCCCTTCGGCGAAGACACGCCGGCGCGGCTGATCGAGGCGATCCTGCCGGATCGGCTGGTCAAGGGCGGCGACTACCGGCCGGAGGATATCGCCGGTGGCGAGGCGGTCATCGCCAATGGCGGCGAAGTCCTGGTGCTGGGCTTCGAGGATGGCGTCTCGACCACCACCATGATCGATACCATTCTCGACCGCGAGCGCTGAGCCGCGGTGCGCGCTCGACACGGCCTCCCGTCGCGACTCGCGCGCTGGCTCTACTCGCTGGCCGTCTGTCTGTTGTCGCCGCTGATCTGGTGGCGGGTGTGGCGTGAGTGGTTGCCCACTCACCCCCGTCGCGAGCGGCTTGGCTTCATCGCCGTGGAGGGCGATCGCCCGCGGCTGTGGCTGCACGCGGCATCGGTGGGTGAAGTCGTCACGGCGGCGCCCCTCATCCGCTCGCTGCTGGATGATCACCCGGATCACGACCTGGTCGTCACCACCATGACCGCCACCGGCGCCGAGCGCGTTCGCCAGATGTTCGG
Organism: uncultured Salinicola sp.; assembly: GCF_937921195.1. NCBI lineage: Bacteria > Pseudomonadati > Pseudomonadota > Gammaproteobacteria > Oceanospirillales > Halomonadaceae > Salinicola > uncultured Salinicola sp. The sequence continues at coordinate 6,982 of NZ_CALFQK010000065.1, read as the reverse complement.
CGAACGGGTCTCCCACCATTTCCTGCCGCTGGATTTCCCGATCAGCGCGCGACGTTTCATCGCCCGACTGAATCCCCGCCTGGCGGTCATCGCCGAAACCGAGCTCTGGCCCAACCTGCTGGCGGCGTGCCGACGCCGGGGCGTGCCGGTGGTGGTCGCCAATGGCCGCTTGAGTGCCGGTGCCTTCCGGCTCTACCAGCGCTTCGGGGCCCTCAGCCGGGGCATGCTCGAGACGGTGGCCTGGATCGGTGCCAAGTCGCCACTGGACGCCGAGCGGTTCGTCTCGCTGGGCGCACCGGCGACGCGGGTGGCGGTGACCGGGGCGTTGAAGTTCGATCTCGACGTGGACGACGCCACGCGCCACGCCGGCCAGCGACTGCGGGCGAGCTGGGGGGCGCGGCCGGTCTGGATCGCAGGCTCCACCCATCCGGGGGAAGACGAGCAGGCGCTGATCGCCCATGCCGCGCTCAAACGCCGTTGTCCCGACGCGCTGCTGATTCTGGTGCCGCGCCATCCCCGGCGCTTCGATGCCGTCGACGCGACCTGCCGCGAGCGGGGGGAGCAGGTCGTGCGATTGAGCGCGCGAATGCCGGTCACCCCGGAAACCACGGTACTGCTGGGCGATACCATGGGCGATCTGATGCGGCTCTACGGCTGTGCCGATGTCGCCTTCGTCGGTGGCTCGCTCGAGCCGGTCGGCGGCCACAATCTGCTCGAGCCGGCGGCGCTGGGCGTGGCGGTGGTGAGCGGTCCCCATCTCGACAACCTGCGTGAGATCGCCGATACGCTGGCGGCCGGCGAGGCCAGGCTCGAGGTCGCCGATGCCGATGAGCTCGGCGCCACGCTGATCTCGCTGTTCGAGGACGACGATCGCCGTCACCGGCTTGGCGCGGCCGGGCGGGCCGTGGTCGAGGCCAATCGGGGGGCGCTGGCGAGGACCCGTAAGAGAATCGCAGCGCTGCTGAACGATTCGTAACGTCATCGACGGGAATGATTGAAAGTTCGGTCTGTCAGAAGCGTGTCAGAAATGCCTGCGACACTCTTCGATGGCTCGAACCTCTTGGCTGCTGGATATTCCCGTATGGACTTTCGATTCAAGAGTCGCAAGTTGCGATTTTATACTGGCGGTATCGCCAGCCTGCTCGTTCCCGACAGTCTCTATCGCCAACGTCTGCATCGATTGATGGCGACGCTCTCCGACGAGGAGATGCGTGCCGTCATGAAACGAGTCGATTACTACAACCGTCTGGCGAGCCCTTTCGACCCTGGCGACGGGGCGGTGCGTATCGGCGATTTTCGCTACGAGAAGCGCGGCGCCTATTACCTGGATGCCAGACGGGTGGTTCGTCATTTCGATCCCGAGCTGCGTTTCAACTACCGCTTCGGCGACGTGACCTGGGTGGCCGAGACGCCGACGATCGTCAAGAGCCGCCCGATCTGTCGCGAGACCCCGCCGGGCAACGCCAACAACCTGCTGTTGAAGCTCAACAGCGTGCGCCACTTCCATTTCGCCAACGACCGGTTGCGGTACGCCGACAAGAAGACCGGCGTCGTCTGGCGGGGGAAGTGCTTCCATGAGCACCGGGCCGCGGTGCTGCGCCGGTTCTGCCGGCACCCGCGGATGGATATCGGCCAGAGCCATGCCAAGCGGCGCCATCAGCCGGATTATCGACCCTATCTGTCGATCGAGGCACAACTGCAGTACAAGTTCGTGCTGAGCCTCGAGGGCAAGGACGTTGCCACCAATCTGAAGTGGATCCTGTCGTCGAACTCGCTCTGCCTGATGCCGCCCCCGCGTTACGAGACCTGGTTCATGGAAGGCGCGCTGGAGCCCTATGTCCACTACGTGCCGCTGGCCGAGGATTGCCACGATCTCGAGGAGAAGATGGACTACTACTCGACGCGTCCGGAAGAAGCCGAAGCGATCATCCGCAACGCCAACGCCCATGTGGATCGATTTCGCGATACGCGCCTCGAGCACCTGATCTCGCTGCTGGTGATGCACCGGTATTTCGCGCTTTCCGGGCAGCTGTCGTCCCGGTCCGACCCGCTACCCGCTCACCCGGCGGTCAACGCCAGCGCGGCGAGAAACAACTGGGCGTGACGCCCGGCCAGCGCCTCGAGATCGCGGTCATAGCCGCCGCCGATGACGCCCGCGACGGGAATGCCCAGTCTTCGGCACTTCGCCAGCACCCGATAATCACGGCGATGGAGGCCGTGGTCGCTCAACGACAGATGCCCCAGCCGGTCGTCGGCGTGCACGTCGGCGCCGGCATCGAACAGCACGAACTGCGGCTGGAAGTCGCGCAGGATCGAGTCCAGCGCCGTCTCGAGGCGCTCCAGATAGACATCGTCCCCGGTGCCGCGGGGTAGCGCCACGTCGCGATCGCTCCGGCGCTTCTCGAACGGGAAGTTGGCCTCGCCGTGGAGCGACAGCGTGAAGACCCGTGGCTCGTCGCGGAAGATCCAGGCCGTTCCATCTCCCTGGTGCACGTCGCAGTCGACGATCAGGACCCGCTCGAGACGATACTCGGCCAGCAGGTAATGGGCGGCTACCGCGAGATCGTTGAGCAGGCAGTAGCCGCTGGCACGATCGGCGTAGGCGTGGTGGGTGCCGCCGGCGGTGTTGAGTGCCAGCCCGGTCTGCATGGCGCTGCCCACCGCGGCGAGTGTCCCGCCGACTTCCAGCAGGGTGCGTTCGACCAGCGCCGGCGACCAGGGGAAGCCGCTCGGCGTACGCCGCGTGGCCGCGATCTCGCCCAGGTAAAAGCGCTGCAGGTAGTCGGCGGTGTGCCCACGCAATAGCGCCTTGCTGGTCGCCGGCGCAGGGGTGATCCAGCAAACGTCGTCACGGTCGTCGAAGCCCAGCGTCGACAGGCGCTGGCGCAGGATCCGGAATTTCGCCATCGGGAACGGATGGCGCTCGGGCCAGTCGATGCTGTAGCCCGGGTGATGAACGATGGGTAGCACGCGCGAGTGATCTCCGCTGGGTCGATGAAAAAGCCGTTGGTACTGGGCCGCGGCAATTGGTCCCTGGCGGTGGTGCCAGGGATCGCTACGCTGGGAGATGCCCTCCGTTGCCGCGAGTTTTTCGCCATGCGAGTTACCGTTTTCAGTGCCCAGCCCTACGATCGCCGCTTTTTCGACGAACTCGCTGCCGTGCAAGATGCCGATGACGACATCGAGTGGCATTATCAGGAGGCCAGTCTCGATGCCGGTACCGTAGCACTGGCGGCGGGCAGTGATGCCGTCTGCGTGTTCGTCAACGACTGCCTCGACGCCGCCGTGCTCGACACGCTGGCCACCCTCGGGATCCGCGCGATCGTGTTGCGCTGCGCCGGTTTCAACAACATCGATCTCGCGGCTGCCCATCGGCTCGGGCTGTTCGTGGCGCGGGTGCCGGCCTACTCGCCGGAGGCGGTGGCCGAACACGCGCTGGCGATGATCATGACCCTGAACCGCAAGACTCACCGGGCCTTCAACCGCGTGCGCGAGGGCAATTTTGCACTCGATGGGCTGCTGGGTGTCACCCTTCATGGCAAGACGGCGGGCGTGATCGGGACGGGCCGGATCGGACTGTGCATGGCACGTATCCTGAAGGGACTCGGCTGCGAGGTGCTGGGCTACGATCCCTATCCTGCCGACGCGTTCCAGGCCTACGGGGAAGCGGTCCCGCTCGAGGCGCTGCTGGCACGCTCCGATATCGTCTCGCTGCACTGTCCGCTGACCGAGCAGACCCATCACCTGATCGATGACGGGACCCTGGCGGCGATGAAGCCGGGCGCCATGCTGGTCAATACCTCGCGAGGGGCGCTGATCGATACCCCCGCGGTCATCGGTGCGCTGAAATCACGTCAGCTGGGGGCGCTGGCCATCGACGTCTACGAGCAGGAGAGCGAACTGTTCTTCCGCGACCACTCGGCGGAGATCATCGACGATGACGTGTTCGCGCGCCTGGCGAGTTTCCCCAATGTGCTGATCACCGGGCACCAGGGTTTCTTCACCGTCGAGGCGCTGCGCGAGATCGCCCAGGTGACCCGGGCCAACCTGATGGCCTTCGCCGAAGGCATCGAGTGCCCCAATCGGCTGTAGCGGGTCGGGTCAGCGGGTCATGCGCTCCACGCCACCGCCGGTACCCAGCATCAGCACGTCGGCCGGACGCTTGGCGAACAGGCCGTTGGTGACCACGCCGACCACGGCATCCAGCGCCGCTTCCATCGCCTCGGGCTGGTCGAACAGCTTGTCGTAACCGTCGAGGATACGGTTGCCGTTGTCGGTCAGCACGCCGTCCCGATAGACCGGCGTGATGCCCAGCTTGACCATCTCGCGGGCGACGTAGGAGCGCGCCATCGGAATCACCTCGACCGGCAGCGGGAAGCCGCCCAGCACCTCGACCCGCTTGCTGGCATCGGCGATGCAGATGAAGCGCTCGGCGCAGGCGGCCACGATCTTCTCCCGGGTCAGCGCCGCACCGCCGCCCTTGATCATGCGCAGTTTCCCATCGATCTCGTCGGCGCCGTCGACATAGACCGGAACGGTGCCGACATGGTTGAGTTCCAGCACGTCGATACCGTGGGACTTCAGCCGCGCTGCCGTCGCTTCCGAACTCGCTACCGCGCCGCGGAAGTCGTGCCGGCGAGCGGCCAGCAGATCGATGAAGTGGTTGGCCGTGGAGCCCGTGCCCACGCCGATCACCGCATCCGGGGTCAGCAGGTTGTCGATGTCTTCGAGGGCTGCGGCGGCGACGGCGCGCTTGAGATCGTCCTGGGTCATGTCGGTTCCGGCAGGCTGAGAGGGAAGGGTTCGATTCGGGTACGCTCGGAGCGCGGCCAGTATAAAGCAAGCGGCACACGCTGCCGATGTCGCTGGACGCTCGGGGCCGGGGTCTGCTAACAATACGGGTCCACTATTGTTACCCACCGTTCCCGTGCCCGCCGACCCCGAGGCGGGAGCGCTGCACCCCCAGCTGTTCGCCAGGACATACCCGAATGCAACTCGAAGACATCGTCAAGAAGATCCTCCAGGCCCGCGTCTACGAGGCGGCCCGGGAGACCCCGATCTCCCCGCTGCCCGCGCTCTCCCGCCGTTTTTCCAACCGCATTCTGATCAAGCGCGAAGACCTGCAGCCGGTGTTCTCGTTCAAGATCCGCGGCGCCTACAACAAGATGGCGCAGTTGAGCGACGAGCAGAAGGCCAAGGGCGTGATTGCGGCGTCCGCGGGCAATCATGCCCAGGGTCTGGCGATGGCGGCCAAACAGATGGGGGTCAAGGCGGTGATCGTGATGCCGCGGGTCACGCCGGACATCAAGGTGTCGGCGGTCCGGGGCTGGGGCGCCAGGGTGGTGCTCAAGGGCGACGCCTTCGGTGAAGCGCTGAGCCACGCCCGGGAGCTGATCGCCGAGCATGGCTATACCTACATTCCGCCCTATGACGATTTCGACGTGATCGCCGGCCAGGGCACGGTGGCGATGGAGATCCTGCGTCAGCACACCGGCCCCCTGGATGCGATCTTCGTCCCCGTCGGCGGCGGGGGCCTGCTGGCGGGTATCGCGGCCTATATCAAGTACCTGCGACCGGAGATCAAGGTGTTCGGTGTCGAGGCCGAGGACTCCGCCTGCCTCAAGGCGGCCATGGAGGCCGGCGAGCGGGTGACGCTGGATCAGGTCGGGGTGTTTGCCGAAGGCGTCGCGGTGGCGCAGATCGGCGAGGCGCCATTCGAGATCCTGCGTCATCACGTCGACGGCGTGATCACCGTCAACACCGACGAGATGTGCGCGGCGGTGAAGGATACCTTCGACGACACCCGGGCGGTGGCGGAGACTTCCGGGGCGCTGTCGCTGGCGGGATTGAAGAAATACGTGCAGCAGACGCAGGTCAAGGATCAGACGCTGCTGTGCATCAACTCTGGCGCCAACATCAATTTCGACCGGCTGCAGCACGTCGCCGAGCGCACCGAGCTGGGCGAGCAGCGCGAGGCGATCCTGGCGGTGGAGATCCCCGAGCGGCCGGGCAGCTTCAAGCAGTTCTGCCGGGTGATCGGGCGGCGCATGGTGACCGAGTTCAACTATCGCTACGCCGATCCGGAGGGCGCGCACATCTTCGTCGGTGTCCAGGTCAAGCCGGGTGGCGAGGATCGCGAAGAGGTGATCCGCCGACTGCGCGAGGCCGACTATCCGGTCGAGGATCTCACCGACAACGAACTGGCCAAGCTTCACATTCGCCATCTGGGCGGCGGTCGGCCCAGGGAGCGTTTCGAGGAGGAGGTCTATCGCTTCGAGTTTCCCGAACGCCCCGGCGCCTTGATGAACTTCCTCACCCACCTGCCGGCGGACTGGAACATCTCGCTGTTCCACTACCGCAACCACGGCGCCGCCTACGGCCGGGTGCTGGTGGGATTGCAGATGCCCAACGGCGACCGCTCCCATGCCGAGGAGCACTTCGATCGCATCGGCTATCGCTACTGGAAGGAGACCGACAACACGGCCTACCGGCTGTTCATGGCCTAGAATTCGTCGGGAGCCGTCATAAAAGGATGAAATAGGCGCTAAAAGTCTCTGAATCCGATCTCAACCTTTTTGTATTAATGCCGATACTATTGGGTAACGAAAAAAGGTGTCATCCGGGCCGGAAACACTCTTGTCAAGATTTTGGCCTGACCCTATAGTCGTGCGCGTCGCTGCGGGGGGCAGCGACCGAACCCAACGCAGCGGAGTCGACATGAGACGCAAGCCCGACTTGGTAATGGCATTGGTACTGATCTTCGGCGTCGGCGTGGTGGCAACGGGCTACGCGCAGACGCTGCTGGGCGCCTGAGGCCCGGTGGTGAACACGCCGGATCGCTCGACTGGCGACGGTCGTCGAATCGCGGTGTGGTGAAGAGAATCAGCCAGTGGGGTGTGGCTCGAAACGGCCGGTAGCGGAAACGCTGCCGGCCGTTTTCGTTTCCGGCCGTTTCGAGCCGCCGATCGTGCGGTAGCGTCTG
>NZ_CALFQK010000064.1:0-20946 GCF_937921195.1 uncultured Salinicola sp. | reverse complement strand
GGCCGGGCGAATGGCAAACCTTTTCCCATTCGGAGAGTTGTCTATGAGTCTGGAGACACGAGAAGATCTCGATCCGGTCGAGACCACGGAGTGGTTGGATTCCCTGGCCTCGGTCGTCGAGCATGAGGGCGAAGAGCGCGCTCGGTACATCCTGACCCGGTTGGCGGACCGTCTGCGTCGTGACGGCTCTTCACCGCCGTTTTCCGGGACCACGCCGCACCGCAACACCATCCCCGTCCATCGTGAAGCCAAGATGCCCGGCGACATGTTCATCGAGCGCAAGATCCGCTCGGCGATCCGCTGGAATGCCATGGTGCAGGTGCTGAGGGCGAACAAGAAGCACAAGGGACTGGGCGGTCACATCGCCAGCTACCAGTCCAGCGCGACGCTCTACGAAGTGGGTTTCAACCATTTCTTCCGGGCCGACAACGGTGACCACAAGGGCGATCTGCTCTACATCCAGGGCCACGTGACGCCGGGCATCTACGCACGTTCCTTCCTCGAGGGGCGCCTGACCCAGGAGCAGATGGACAACTTCCGCCAGGAAGTCGACGGCGACGCGCTGCCATCCTATCCGCACCCTTACCTGATGCCGGACTACTGGCAGTTCCCGACCGTCTCGATGGGGCTGGGTCCGATCCAGTCGATCTACCAGGCCCACGTGATGAAGTACCTGCACTCGCGTGAGCTGGAAGACATGAAGGACCGCAAGGTCTGGGCGTTCCTCGGCGACGGCGAGTGCGACGAGCCGGAATCCCTCGGGGCCCTGCACCTGGCCAGCCGCGAGAAGCTCGACAACCTGATCTTCGTCATCAACTGCAACCTGCAGCGTCTCGACGGCCCGGTGCGCGGCAACTCGCGGGTCATCGACGAACTCGAGGGCGTCTTCCGCGGTGCCGGCTGGAACGTGATCAAGGTGGTCTGGGGCGGCCTGTGGGATCCGCTGTTCGAGCAGGACACCAAGGGCATGCTGCAGAAGCGCATGGACGAGGCGGTCGACGGCGAGTACCAGAACTACAAGGCCCAGGGTGGTGCCTACACGCGCAAGGAGTTCTTCGGCAAGTACGAAGAGACTGCCGAGATGGTCAAGGACTACTCCGACGAGGAGGTCTTCCGTCTCAACCGTGGTGGCCACGATCCGCAGAAGGTTTATGCGGCGTATCACGAGGCTGTCAACAACGCCAATGGTCGCCCCACCGTGATCCTGGCGCACACCGTCAAGGGCTACGGCATGGGTGGCGGCCACGGCGAAGCCGACATGGAAGCGCACCAGATCAAGTCGATGGACGTCGACGCGCTCAAGGCGTTCCGTGACCGTTTCGGCATCCCGGTCTCCGACAAGCAGATCGAGAGCGGCGACATTCCGTATTACAAGCCCGAGGACGACAGCCCGGAGATGAAGTATCTGCATCTCCAGCGCGAGAAGCTCGGCGGCTTCCTGCCGGCGCGCAAGGCCGACTTCGAGGCGATGGAGATCCCCGGTCTCGACGACAAGATGTTCGCGACCCAGATGAAGGGCTCCGGCGACCGCGAAGTCTCGACCACCATGTCGTTCGTGCGCGTCCTCAACGGGCTGGTCAAGCACAAGCAGCTGGGCTCCCGTATCGTGCCGATCATCCCGGACGAGGCCCGCACCTTCGGGATGGAGGGCATGTTCCGTCAGCTCGGTATCTACGCCGCGGAAGGGCAGAAGTACGAGCCGATGGATGCCGGCCAGATCATGTACTACCGCGAGGACAAGAAAGGCCAGATCCTCGAGGAGGGCATCACCGAAGCCGGCTCCATGTCGGCATGGATCGCGGCCGCGACCTCCTACGCCAACCACCACCTGCCGTTGATCCCGTTCTACATCTACTATTCGATGTTCGGTTATCAGAGAATCGGCGACCTGGTCTGGGCGGCCGGCGATCTCCAGGCGCGCGGCTTCATGGTCGGCGGCACCGCCGGGCGTACCACCATCAACGGCGAAGGCCTGCAGCACCAGGACGGCCACAGCCACATCCTGATGTCGACAGTGCCGACCTGCCGCGCCTACGACCCGACCTATGGGCATGAACTGGCCGTCATCGTGCAGGATGGCTTGAAGCGGATGTTCCAGGACAAGGAAAACTGCTTCTACTATCTGACGGTGATGAACGAAAACTACTCGCACCCGGAAATGCCGGAAGGCAGCGAGGAAGGCATCGTTCGTGGCATGTACCGGTTGCTGGAAGGCAACACCGCCGGCAAGAAGAAGCAGCCGCGGGTCCAGCTCATGGGCAGCGGTACCATCCTCCGCGAGGTCGAGGCGGCTGCCGAAATGCTGGCGGAAGAGCACGGCGTGGTCGCCGACGTCTGGAGCGTGACCAGCTTCAACGAGCTGCGTCGCGAAGCGCTCGAATACGATCGTCAGCAGTTCCTCGACTACGATGAGAAGCGCGAGAAGCCTTGGGTCGTTCAGCAGCTCGAAGGGACCCAGGGGCCGGTCATCGCATCGACGGACTACATGAAGCTGTACGCCGATCAGATCCGCGCCTGGGTGCCCAACGACTTCCACGTGCTCGGTACCGATGGTTTCGGACGTTCCGACACCCGCGAAGCGCTGCGCCGCTTCTTCGAAGTCGACCGCTACTACGTGACGATTCAGGCGCTGCGTGCATTGGCCAACCGGGGCGAGATCGACGCCAAGGTCGTCAACGATGCCATGAAGAAGTACGGCATCGATTCCGCCAAGCCCAGCCCCCTGGTGTCTTGAGTCGGCGGATCACGTCAGGGTGCCGTCGCTGGCTAGCAGCGACGGCCAGAATGCCTGAATTAGCCGACCTTGCCCGCGGGGCGGGTCGGCAGATGATTAAAGGAGCGCGACCTTGAGTAGCGAAATCATCAAAGTTCCCGACATCGGCGGCAGCGACGATGTCGAAATCATCGAGATCGCGGTAAGCGTCGGCGATGTCATCTCCGCCGAGGACACCATGATCACGCTGGAGTCGGACAAGGCCAGCATGGACGTCCCCGCGCCGAAAGGCGGCAAGGTGGTCAAGATTCTGGTCAAGGAAGGCGACTCCGTCTCCGAGGGTGATGACATTCTCGAGCTGGAAGCCGAGGGCGAAGGCGAGGGTGAAGCGGAAGCCTCGTCCGGTGAAGACGCCTCCGTTGACGCGGCCCCGCAGGGTGACGCCGAGTCGCGGGAAAAGGACGCGGCCGAGCCCGAGAAGAGCGCGCCTAAGAAGAAATCCTCCGGTGGCGGCAAGCGCACCGTGGAAGTGAAGGTGCCGGACATCGGCGGTGGCGATGGCGTCGAGATCATCGAAGTGGCCGTCAGTGAAGGCGACGAGATCAGCGAAGAAGACACGCTGATCACGCTGGAGTCCGACAAGGCCTCGATGGACGTGCCCAGCCCCTACAGTGGCAAGATCGTGTCGCTTTCGATCAAGGAGGGCGACAGCGTCTCCGAGGGCGACCTGATCGGCACCATGGAAGTCGCCGGCGAGGGCGACGACGAGGAAGAGGGCGAGGACGCCTCGTCCGAGGACGAAGCTGCCGGCGCCGAAGCGGACGATGGCGGCGAAGACCGGGCGTCCCAGGATCAGGGCGATGATGATCAGGACGAGGAAGATCAGGGCGGCGATGAAGGCGGCCGCAAGGAGATTCGCGTACCCGACATCGGTGGCAGCGATGGTGTCGAGATCATCGAAGTCGCCATCAGCGAAGGCGACGAGATCAACGAAGAAGACACCTTGATCACGCTGGAGTCCGACAAGGCCTCCATGGACGTGCCGAGCCCCTACAAGGGCAAGGTCGTCGAAGTTGCCGTGAAGGAAGGCGATAGCGTCTCGGAAGGCGATCTGATCGGCTATGTCGAGGTGGCCGGCAGCAGCAAGCCGGCCAAGAAGACGTCCGGTGAAGGTGGCGGTAAAGGCGGCCAGTCGAAGCCGGCTCCGGCCAAGGCCGATTCCGGGGCGTCCTCGTCCAGCGCACGCAAGGACGTCGCCGGCGAGCCGAGCCCGGAAGCGCGCGAGAAGCATGGTGACGACAAGACCGCCGGCGCCCATGTGCATGCCGGTCCGGCGGTTCGCAAGCTGGCCCGCGAACTGGGTGTCGACCTCGGCGAGGTCAAGGGCTCCGGTCCCAAGGGGCGGATCCTGAAGGATGACGTCGACGGTTTCGTCAAGCAGGTGATGAAAGCGCGCAAGAGCGGTGGCGGTTCGGCGCCGGCGGCCGCTGCCGGTGGCGCGGGCATTCCGCCGGTCCCGGCGATCGACTTCAGCCAGTTCGGCGAGATCGAAGAGAAGCCGATGAGCCGTCTGATGAAGGCGGGCGCCAACAACCTGCATCGCAGCTGGCTCAACGTGCCTCACGTCACCCAGTTCGACGAAGCGGACATCACCGAACTCGAGGCCTTCCGCAAGTCGATGAAGGCCGAGGCGGAGTCCCAGGGCGCCAAGCTGACGCCGCTGCCGTTCATGATCAAGGCTTGTGCCTATGCGCTGCGCAAGTTCCCGCAGTTCAACTCGAGCCTGCATCCGGACGGCGACAAGCTGATCGTCAAGCACTACGTGCACATCGGCGTGGCGGTCGATACCCCGGACGGGCTGATGGTGCCGGTGATCCGCGATGCCGACAAGAAGTCGCTGATCGATCTGGCCAAGGAGTCGGTCGAGCTGGCCAAGAAGGCGCAGAACAAGAAGCTGTCCCGCGAGGAGATGAGCGGTGCCAGCTTCACCATCTCGAGCCTCGGCTCGATCGGTGGCACGGCCTTCACGCCCATCGTCAACACGCCGGAGGTGGCCATTCTCGGCGTCTCCAAGTCGTCGATGAAGCCGGTCTGGAACGGCAGCGAGTTCGAGCCGCGCTTGATGCTGCCGCTGTCGCTCTCCTACGACCACCGTGCGGTCAACGGCGCCGACGCGGCGCGTTTCACCGCCTTCCTGGCACAGGTACTGACCGATATCCGGCGCATGCTGGTCTGATACGGCGGTTCGCTCGATCCACACCAACGGCTCCTTCGGGGGCCGTTGGCGTTTACTGTCCAGCGTTCGGGCTTTGTCGCCGCGCCAGGGCTTTGTCGACGCACCAGGTAGTGGCGCGTCGATCCAGGCGAGTCTTGTGCGCTACCCGATCGGCAGGTATCGTCATGAGCCATTGACGGTGTCGTCTGCGTCGAGTCCTCGACGCCGCTGACCGGTCCGACAACCGATGCGATTCACGAAGGAGCAGTTATCAATGCGTTTGATCCTCTTGGGCGCCCCCGGCGCTGGCAAGGGTACCCAAGCCCAGTTCATCTGCGAGCATTTCCATATCCCGCAGATTTCCACCGGTGACATGCTGCGTGCCGCGGTCAAGGAGGGGAGCGAGCTGGGGCTCAAGGTCAAGGAGACCATGAACAGCGGCGCTCTGGTATCGGACGATCTGATCATCGCACTGGTCAAGGAACGCATCGCCCAACCCGATTGCGCCAACGGGTTCCTGTTCGACGGCTTCCCGCGCACGCTCCCGCAGGCGGATGCGATGAAGGACGCCGGCATCAAGCTGGACCATGTGGTGGAGATCGCCGTCGACGACGAGGAGATCGTCAACCGGCTCTCCGGGCGTCGCGTCCATCCGGATTCCGGGCGTGTCTATCACGTCGACTACAAGCCGCCCCAGGAAGAGGGCAAGGACGACGTCACCGGCGAGCCGCTGATCCAGCGTGACGATGACAGCGAAAAGACCGTGCGCCACCGTCTCTCGGTCTATCACGACCAGACCGAGCCGCTGATCGGTTATTACCGCGAGTGGGCGGCCGAGGATGCCGAAGCCGCCCCGGAGTATCACCGTATCGCCGGTGTCGGCAGCGTCGACGAGATCCGCGAGCAGGTGCTCTCTGCGCTGAAGTCCTGACCCGCCGCCGATCCGCTTGCCATCCCGTATGGTTCCGCTTCCCGGCGGAGCCATCGTTTTGACATCGCGATGACGCTATACTCGCCACCTTCTTGATGCCGCCATTCCCCGGGAAACCGATGCCGACGTTGCTGGCGCTGGACGCCTCCTCTACTGCCTGCTCCTGTGCGCTGATACGGAATCGCCAGATCGTTCAGCGTTTCGAGATCGCACCCCGTGAACACACGCGCCTGCTGCTGCCGATGATCGACGAGGTGCTGGCGGAAGCTGGCGTGACGCTGACCCAGCTCGACGCTGTCGCCTATGGTCATGGTCCGGGTTCGTTCACCGGCCTGCGAATCGCCGCCGGCATCGCCCAGGGACTCGCCTACGGCGCCGACCTGCCGCTGATCGGGGTTTCCACACTGGAAGCCCTGGCGCTGGCGGCTCACCGCAAATGGCACGCGCGACACGTCATCGCCGCACTCGATGCCCGCATGGACGAGATCTATGTCGGGGCCTATCACTGTCACGACGGCGCCTTGACCGTGGCGCTCGACCCGCGCGTTGTGCCGCCTTCGAGACTGCGCCTGCCCGCCACGGATCGCGATATCGAATGGCTGGGGATAGGCAGCGGTTGGCAACTTTTGTCTAATATACCTGTCGATGTACAGGCTGCATTGCCGCAAACCCTCCCCGACGAACTACCGGCGGCGGAGGATCTCGTGCGTCTGGCCGCCACATCATGGGAGCGTGGCGCGCGCGGCAGCGCGCCTCACGAGGTGATTCCCGTCTATCTGCGTGATGAGGTGGCATGGCGCAAGGCGTGAAAGATCGAGGTCCACGATGGCGACCTCCTCGAATAAGGATATCGAAAGAAAATGGATGTTTTTCAACTGGCCGCACTCGCCATCATCCAGGGCTTGACCGAATTTCTGCCCATCTCCTCCTCCGCACATCTGATTTTACCCTCCCAGCTCTTCGGCTGGTCCGATCAGGGGCTGGCCTTCGACGTGGCGGTTCATATCGGCTCTCTGGGCGCCGTGCTGTTCGCGTTTCGCCATGAAGTCTGGCGTATTCTCCACGCCTGGTTCACCCAGTTCGGCGGGCGGGGACAGACGCCGGAGAGCCGCCTGGGTTGGGCGATCATCGTCGGGACCATTCCAGCGGTCATCGTCGGGTTGTTGATCGAGGATTGGGTCGAGAGCGCGGGGCGCTCCGTTCTGGTCATCGCGACGACGACGATCGTCTTCGGCGTGCTGCTCGGTATCGCCGACAAGCGCGGCACCCAGGTACATCCGGTCGAGAAAATAACGCTCAAGACGGCGCTGCTGATCGGGCTGGCCCAGGCCATTGCATTGATTCCCGGCACTTCGCGTTCGGGGATCACCATGACCGCGGCCCTGATGCTCGGTTTCACCCGGCAGGCGGCGGCGCGTTTCTCGTTTCTGTTGTCGATCCCGCTGATCCTGGCGGCAGGCTCGCTGAAAGGACTGGAGCTGGCCCAGTCGGGCACGGCGACGCAGTGGCACGAGATCTTTCTGGGCGTGGCGTTCTCGTTCGTGGCGGCCTGGCTCTGCATCAAGCTGTTCCTGGCGGCGCTGGATCGGATCGGCATGATGCCCTTCGTGATCTATCGACTGCTGCTAGGTATTGCCCTGTTCGTATGGGCGACGTGAGCGAGTCGGTCACGCCCGTGGTCGTGGTGGGGGAGTCGCTGGCCGATCTGGCCGAACGCTACGGCCTGCCCTGGGCTCCGTCGGCGCCCGCGGACGGGCTGGTTCTGCAGCGTGCCGGGCACGGGCTCGAGATCGCCGGCGACGCCAGGCGCTACGGCCTGCCGATCCGGGCCGATTTCGTCTCCGGCGCGGCGGCGCACCGTCGGCGCTATGGCGGTGGGCGTGGCCAGCTCGTGGCACGCGCTTGTGGGTTTGGCAAGGGAGTGGTGCCACAGGTCGTCGACGCCACGGCCGGCCTCGGTCGGGATGCCTTCGTGCTGGCGTCGTTGGGGGCCGAGGTGTTGATGGTCGAGCGGGTGGCGGCGATCCATGCGCTGCTGGCGGCCGCGCTGTCGCAGGCGATGGACGACGACGAGGTGGCGGAGATTGCCGGGCGCCTGTCGCTTCGCCACGCCGATAGCGCGACCGGGCTGGCGGCGGCAGTCGATGATTGGGCGCACGAACCGCAGGTGGTGCATCTCGATCCGATGTTCCCGCATCGGGAGAAGTCGGCGCTGGTAAAGAAGGAGATGCGGCTGTTCCGGGACCTGGCTGGTGGGGATGACGATGCGCCGCGTCTGCTGGAGGCGGCGCTGGAGGTCGCCACCCATCGGGTGGTGGTCAAGCGTCCGCGGAAGGCGCCGCCGATCGATGGACCCGCGCCGAAGCACGTGCTGGAGGGAAAGACGAGCCGCTACGATCTCTACGTGCACCGCTCGCTGAAGCACTGAAGGCCGACACGAACGCGCCGGGCCTGGGCCTCCGTGCGGAAGCGCGACAGCGACTCGATCACGGGCCCGGCGCGTGGGTATTGACCGGTCGCCGTTACTGGCGTTTCAGCGTCATGTCGGCACCGGACTGGATCGACTGCATATGCGTATCCAGTACTTCCAGATCGCCGTTGTCGAGCGGACGCAAGTAATAGATCGTGTTGCCCCCGGCGCCCTTGAGCTCGTAGATCGTCGGCATCTGCTGCGGCCCGGCGTCCTTGAGAACCAGGAAATTGCCCTTGGTCGTCATGGGTTCGTCACTACGCCCTTGGTAGAGGCTGTTCAGCACATAGGCACCGCCGGTGTCATCCATGTTCATCATCTCCAGATCGACCTGGATGCCCGAGCAGTCCGCGCAAGGCAGCACGCCTTCATACTCGCCGGCCGCCTTTTCGTACGGCGAGGGCGGCGTGCTGGCGCACCCCGCCAGGGTCAGCGTCAGTCCCAACAGTCCTGCACCAATCAATCCTGGATTACGCATTGCTTATTCCTTTTTTAGCAGAATGCGATTTTCAGTATAGTTCGAAAATCCGGCGGCGAGAGTTTCGGGTCAATCGCGGGTCTGCTCGGCGCCGGGCTTCCCCACATCGCGTCGACCTCTGAACAGGATCATCCAGAGCGCGACGCCGATCAGCGAGCCGCCGATGGCGTGCGCCCAGCTCACCTGCTCGTCGAGGAAGAGCGCGCCCCAGAGTACCCCAAACGCAGGGACCAGCATGGTGACCGTCAGCGGCTTGACCGGGCCGAGATCCTCGACGAGCCGGAAATAGAGAAGGTAGGCCAATGACGTGCAGGCGAGCCCCAACGCCAGCATCGCCCACCAGACGCCGCTGTCGTTCCAGGCGATGGCGTGAGGCGCCAGCGCCAGCTGGCCGAGCATGAAGGGGGCCAGCAGCAGCGTAGCGCCGACCTGCGAGCCCATGGCGATCAGGCGAGAGTCCAGTCCGCCGCGCTCGGCCACCCAGCGCTTGACGATGAATCCGCCCAGCCCGTAGCAGATGGCGGCAATCAGACAGGCAGCGGCGCCAATGAGCAGGCCGCCGTCGATCCGGACTGGCCCCGTGCCCACCAGAACGCCGACGCCGAGCATGCCAGCCGCGACGCCGATCAGTCGGTCTCTCGTCAGCGGCTCGTGGAACAGCGTGGCGCCGATGACCACTCCCATCAGCGGTGTCGAGGCGTTGAGCATCGCCGAATAGCCGGCGGGCAGATACTGTGCGGCGATGCAGAACATGCCGAACGGGATACCGGAATTGATCATGCCGATCGCCAGCACCGCTCCGAGCTTGCCTTCGAAGTGCCAACGTACGCGCAGCAGCGCCAGGATCGCCACCAGTCCCGCTGCGCCGAGCAGAACGCGGAAGAAAGCCGTGGGGAAGGCCCCCAGGGCTGGCGTGGCGATGCGCATGAACAGGAAGCTGGCGCCCCACAGTGACGATAGCAGGAGCAGACGACCAAGCGAGAGTAGCGGCATGCTGAATGTTCTCCGGGAATGACCGAGGCGTAGCGTAAACCGGTCCCGCGTCCAAGTCCGGCGGTTTTCGGAACCCATGGGTTTTGTGGTGATCCCCGAAGACAACTATGCTCAGGTGTCAGCGGAATGATTCCGCTGCGGCAACAGTGATCAAGGAGATCGAGATGTACGAAGATCAAGTGAAAGGACGCACCGAGGAACTCAAGGGTCACGCCCAGGAAGCGGTCGGTGGCTTGACCGAAGACGACAACCTCCGCCGTGAGGGCAAGACCCGGCAGGCCGCCGGCAAGTTGCAGGCCAACTATGGCGAGAAGCTCGACGACGTGCGCGAAGCGACGGTGAAGAACCCGATCAGTGCCCTGGCGATCGCCGGTGGTGTCGGCCTGTTCCTGGGGATTCTTCTCGGCCGACGTTGAGGCCTCCCTGAGCGTGCCGCCAAGAACGTTTCTCGACCCCGGCAACAGGCCGGGGTCGTCGTTTTTGCCGGCCAGGATAGCCGAGATCGTCCCCGACCGAGATCAAGCCTTGCATGGCTTGCGGAATTTTCCGCGAGGGGCGAAAGTCTGCCGGGTTCATCCATCCATAGGCGACTGCTTTGTCGACACCTCTCATCTATCTGGCCGCAGCGGTGGCGGAAATCGCAGGCTGTTTCGCCTTCTGGGCGTGGTGGCGATTGGGCAATTCCGCGCTGTGGCTGGTCCCGGGCGCCATCAGCCTGGGGCTGTTCGCCTGGCTGCTGACACTGGTGGACAGTGATTACGCCGGACGTGCCTACGCCGCCTATGGCGGTGTTTACATCGTCACCTCGCTGTTGTGGTTGTGGCTCGTCGAGCAGCGCCTGCCGGACCGCTGGGATGTGATGGGGGCGGCGATCTGCCTGATCGGCGCCGGCGTCATACTCTTCGGGCCACGCGGCTGAAGGTCTTCGAGCGAGAGCAGGGGACCGGAGGACGGCGTTTAGTCTGATGGTAACGAAACCACCCTAGAATCGGCCGGGATTTGACGCGAAAAAGTCTTGAGGCCAGTCTCTGACGAGGTCATTATCTGCGGCCTCTCGCCGGTTCCCGGGCCGGTGGGAGACCAAGACCGGGGTGGCATCGGGTCGGGGTGCGCTGAATCTTATGAGAAGTTAGTTGCCCACTACCGATAAGACCTTATCACTGTTGACTTTTCCCGATCTGGAAGCGAATTCATGAGCAAAGTCCTGATTGTTGGTGCCGGTGGCGTTGGTGGCGTCGTTACCCACAAGTGCGCGCAGCATCCCGAAGTGTTCAGCGAGATCTGCCTCGCCAGCCGCAACGAAGCCAAGTGCAAGGCGATCGCCGAGCAACTCCCGCGTTCGATCCAGACCGCCCAGGTCGATGCCGACAGCGTCGAAGCGCTGGTTGCGCTGATCGAGTCGTTCAAGCCGGATATCCTGATTCACGTGGCGCTGCCGTATCAGGATCTCACCATCATGGAGGCCTGCCTGCAGACCGGCGTGCCCTATCTGGACACCGCCAACTACGAGCACCCGGACGAGGCCAAGTTCGAATACAAGGAGCAGTGGGCGTTTCAGGATCGCTATGCCAGGGCGGGCGCGATGGCCACGCTGGGCTGCGGTTTCGACCCGGGCATGACCAATATCTACTGCGCCTACGGCCAGAAGAATCTGTTCGACGAGATCCACCGCATCGACATCCTGGATGCCAACGGCGGCGATCACGGCTATCCGTTCGCCACCAACTTCAACCCCGAGATCAACATTCGCGAGATCACCGCGAACGGTCGCTACTGGGAGAAGGGCGAGTGGGTCGAGACCCCGCCACTGGCCGAGAAGCGCAAGTTCGACTTCGACGGTATCGGCGAGAAGGACATGTACCTGCTCTATCATGAAGAGCTCGAGTCGCTGTCACAGAACATCAAGGGGCTGGAGCGTATCCGCTTCTGGATGACCTTCTCCGAGAAGTACATCACGCACCTGAAGGTGCTGGAGAACGTCGGCATGACCCGCATCGAGCCGATCAAGGTCGAGGGTGTCGAGATATCTCCGCTGCAGTTCCTGAAGCAGGTGCTGCCGGATCCGGCCTCACTCGGCCCGCGCACCAAGGGCAAGACCAACATCGGCGTCATCCTCGACGGCATCAAGGACGGCAAGCGGCGCAAGGTGTACATCTACAACATCTGCGATCACGAGAAGTGCTACGAGGAGGTCCAGTCCCAGGCGATCTCGTACACCACCGGCGTACCGGCGGTGACCGGCGCGATGCTGATGCTGCAGGGCATCTGGAAGGGCGAGGGCGTTTACAACGTCGAACAGCTCGATCCCGATCCGTTCATGGAGCGCATCGGCGAGATGGGGCTGCCGTGGCAGATGGTCGAGCTCGATCCCGACCAGGATCCGCTGGCCTGATGGCGACGAACGACTCCGCCCATCCCTTCGATGTCCTTCCCTTCGACGTCGGAGCCTGCCCGTCGCCGGCCTACGTGGTCGACGACGCGCTGCTGCGCCGCAACCTGGAGCTGCTGGGGCGGGTGCAGGCCGACAGTGGCGCCAAGATACTGCTGGCGCTGAAAGGCTTCGCCATGTGGAGCGCCTTCCCGCTGGTCAGCCAGTATCTGGTGGGCACCACCGCCAGTGGTCAGGACGAAGCGCGCCTGGGAGCCGAGACCTTCGGCGGCGAAGTGCACGTCTACTCTCCGGCGTTCACCGCGCCGGAGATGGACGTGGTGCTGCGCTACGCCGACCACATCAGCTTCAATTCGCCGCGGCAGTGGCGGCACTTCCGCGAGACGGTCCAGGCCGCGCCGCGCAAGGTCTCCTGCGGACTGCGGGTGAATCCGGAGCACTCCACCGGCGAAGTCCCGCTCTACGATCCCTGCGCGCCGGGTTCACGGCTCGGCACCCGCGCGGTGGATCTGTCGCCGGAAGATCTCGACGGGCTGGAGGGGCTGCACTTCCACGCGCTCTGCGAGCAGAACAGCGACGCGCTGGAAGCGACGCTGCGGGCGTTCGAGGAGCGGTTCGGTCGTTATCTGGAGGGGTTGCGCTGGGTGAACTTCGGCGGTGGCCACCACATCACCCGGGCCGATTACGATGTCGAGCGGCTGGTGCGGTTGATTCGCGAGTTCAGGGGGCGCCATCCGCATCTCGAGGTCTACCTGGAGCCGGGGGAGGCGATTGCCCTCAACACCGGCTACCTGGTGTGCAGCGTACTGGATATCGTCGAGAACGACGGCCCCATCGCGATTCTGGACACCTCGGCGACGGCGCACATGCCGGACGTGCTGGAGATGCCGTATCGGCCCGAGATCATCGGCGGTGCCAAGCCCGGCGAGAAAGCCCATACCTATCGCCTGGGCGGGACGACCTGCCTGGCCGGCGACGTGATCGGTGATTATGCCTTCGACCGTCCGCTCGAGATCGGCGACCGGCTAGTGTTCACCGACATGGCTCACTACACCATGGTCAAGACCACCACCTTCAACGGCATTCGCCTGCCGTCGATCTGCCGGATCGACGAGAGTAGCCGGGAGGTGCGCACCGTCAGGACCTTTGGCTACGTGGACTACATGCAGCGGTTGAGTTGATGCGCCCTGCCTTGCCTCCGGGCCCCGCAACGCGGGGCCTTTTCATGATTCGATGGGCGTACGTGGCTCGGGAGGGAGCGGCCGGGCAGACTGATATTGGGTGATGATATCCAGTAGCTCCTGCCCGAATCCGGGCAGGATGTGGTCGTCGCGGATCAGGATGCTGCGTTCGCGGTATGCCCAGGCGTCGCTCAGGTGACGTACGCTCAAGCGCATGTGGCTCCGATAACGTAGCGCGCAGGACTCCGGAAGAATTCCCACCCCGACGCCGGCTTCGATCATGCGGCACGCCGATTCGAAACCGAATACCTGAATTCTGACCGGCAACGGCTTGCCCAACTCCAGCGCCTTTCTCTCCAGATAATGAAACAGGGTGCTGCCCTCGTGCAGCGTGACATGCGGATAATCCAGCGCGTCCTCGTAGGTGATCTCCTGGCGTGCGGTCAGGGGGTGATCGAGCGGTGTCGCCAGCACGAGCCTGTCCTGGCTGAAGGGGAGTGTCTTCAGCCGTGAGGGCACCTCGACCCCCACCATGATGCCGAGAATGCCCATGTCCGCGGTGCCGTCGAGCACGCCGCGAACGATATCGCTGGTCATCCGCTCCTGGAGATCCACGGTGATACCGGGGCGGGCGGCGAGAAAATCGGCCAGTACCTCGGGCATGAACTCGATGACCGCGGTCGTGTTGGCGAAGATTCGCAGATGGCCGGCAGCGTCGCTGGCGTAGCCGGAGAACTCGCTTTTGACACGCTCGACCTGACGCAGGATGAGATGGGCGTGCTGCAGCAGACGCTCCCCGGCCGGCGTCAGCTCGACGCCCTGGCTGCTGCGGTAGAACAGGCGGCTTTCCAGCTGCGCCTCGAGCGACTTGACCCTGGCACTGACCGCGGCCGTCGAGAGATGCGCGCGCAGGGCGCCGGCCGTCAGGCTCTTCGCCTCCGCCACGTGGACGAAGATACGCAAGTCCGCGAGATCGAAATGCATTGGGATCGGTTCCTTCGGTGCGACGCGAGAAAGGATGGGAACCAGGAATTTCGCTCTCGTTCCAGGCAAGACATCACTAAGTCGATTCGACGACTCATCCAAGCCTATTTTGGGATTCTGGTCCCCGGAACCCATCGATCGGTTGCCCTGGGGTTTGTAATGGCCTAAATCTTGGCCGTTACGGCTTGCTACATGCGAGGGGCTGCCATGAGATTACTACTTCACCCCGGTCATGCGAAGTGCGGTTCGACCAGCATTCAGCGGGCGATCATTCGTAATAGACCGGGACTGGCCGACAATCAGGTCGTCGTACCCGACCCGCGCCTGCGCCTGCCCGGCGAGGCCGGATTCGACCCCCGTGGCGAGACGCCGCGCGAGTTCTTTCGACAGATCATGGAGAACGGTGGCGATACGACGTCTCTTCGCGCGCGCCTTGAGTCCTGGCGGGAGTCACCGCTGTGGCGAGACGCGACCTTCGTGATCTCGGCGGAGAACCTCATCAATCACTTGATGGGGCCGATCGGGGAGGGCATTCACCGGGTACTCGCCGAATACTTCGACGACGTCGAGGTGATTTATTACATTCGCCGCCAGGACGACTACCTCCTCTCCGCTTGGCAGCAGTGGGGGTTCAAGGAGGGCAAGACGTTCGCGGAATATAGCCAGGAGGCGTTGCGCAGGGCCAATCCCCACTACCTGGCGGTAGGCCAGGCTTTCGGCAGACTCTATGGATCGGCCAGCGTGACGGTGAGACCACTGCAGGCGGAGGCGCTGCGGGGAGGGGAGCTGCTGACGGACTTCTTCGCTCATCTGGTCGAGGACCCGTCGAGGCTCTCTTTCGACCGGGACCGCAGCAATCTCAGCCTGAACCCTTTCTTCTGCGAGATTCTCGCCGGATACCAGGGGCTCTTCCGGGATATCCATGACGACAGACTGAAGCAGCGGCTGGCCAGGACGCTCGGTGTCGGCCATGAACTGTTCCAGCGTGAGAGAGATTTCATGGATCCCGAGATGGCACGGCGCATCATGGCGCATCATCGCGAGGAGAATTTGCATCTTCAGCAGCAGTTCTTCCCGCATGTGCCGTTCGAGACCGTCTTCGGCGATCGCGAGGAAGAGGGACTGGACCCCGGCGAGCGAGTGCAAATGTCCCGGCAACGGGCCGAGCAACTGCAGAAGCACGTGATCCGGGAGCTGCTCGAACTGCTGCAGTCGATGCCGGAGACCGCGAAGTCGCCGGCCTGAGTGGCCCGGCACCCGATCAACGCAGCTGGCTATCCTTGCTGCCGCGGCGATTGTAGGCGGCGCGATGCGTCTGATGGCGATCCGCCGCGGCCTGGCAGTCGATGCACAATCGAACGCCGGGCACGGCCTGGCGTCGTGCTTCCGGGATCGGCGCCTCGCACTCCTCGCACACCGCCAGGCTGGGCCCGGCTCTCTGCAGCCGCTGCCGCGCTTCCTGAATGCCGTCCTCCACGGTGCTGTCGATCTGCTCCTGAACCGCACCGTCCTTTGCCCAGCCACTGGCCATTGGCTTTCTCCTTCGGGAACCTTTCCCGTCGCTATCCCACCCCGTTCAGCATGGTGGCGACCGATCTGTCCCGCAAGTCATTCCGGGGAACCGTATGCGTGTCGCCGACGGTCAGTCGAAGTCGACGAACTCATGGGGCGCCTGCGTGGCGTGCTGGTGCGGGGTCTCATGCACGCAGATCACCCGGCACTTGGCGACGTGGGTCACCTTGTGGGAGACGCTGCCGATCATCAGGCCCTTGAACTGGCCGACGCCACGGCTCCCTATCACGATCGCGTCCACCCCCAGCCGCTCGGCTTCGGCAACGATCGTGCGTGCCGGCGAGCCCTGCTTGACCAGCGTATCGAATTCGCCGTTGTAGCCGGGAAAAGAGGGAAGGGTATCCAGCGCCACGTCCAGGATGGCGTGGCCCTCGCGGTTCGCGGTCTCCACCGAGGCCGCCTTGATCGCCGCCTCGACGCTCAGCAACTCGCCGCGGTGCAGCTGGGGATAGGGATCGCGGACATTCAGGAGATACAACTTGCCCTGAACCGGCGCCGCCAGTTGGCAAGCGACATTGAGCGCGACATGGGAGTCTTCGGAACCATCGATGGGGACCAGCAGGGACTTGAACATGGCAACCTCCCTAGGGTGAAGGGAACCAGCGGAAGCGTTCCCGGTGCCGCGTCGTCTCCGGTCGCATCCGGCCGGCGACGTGCCGCGACTCGTCGAATCGCTCGTCGACATTCAACATAGGCCAGTTCCGGGGCTGGTCATAGTGGATGAATGTCGCACGGCTTGTCGCACCCGCGTCTTGTGGGGGGCGGTGGCGACTTCAGGGATCGGCGCCGACATGACGTTCGGTGGCGACGTCATCCAGCCAGCCGCTGGGGCCGACGCTATCGATGACGCGCAGGTGTCCGCCGCTGTTCTCGGGAGCCAGGTGCGCATCGGTGGCGACCAGTACGGTGCCGGGAGAGAGCAGAGGCAGCACCTTCTGCTTGAAACCCTCCGGTACCACGACCTGATTGACGACATTGGCCGGTACCGGCCGGCCGGCGGCGCTCTCGTAGCCCGGCACGCCGATCGCGATCCAGGTCGGCATGGGCAGCGAGCGGGAGTTCCCCTCGATACTCGCAAGGGCACTCTCCTGCGAGGTCGGAGGATGAAAATGCCCTTCGACGATATAGGCGCGAGTCCCTGTCACGGCATCCGGGCGAGCGAGCTCGACACGGGAGCGGCCGATCTCGACACCGTTGCGGTAGACCACGAGCATGCGGTCGCTGCGACTCAACACCATCGAGATCGGACCCTCGGCCGGGGGATCCATGGCCCAACGCCAGCTATTGCCACCGGCCAGCTGGGGCATGCCGACATCGGCGCCGGTGTGGGCATCGATCGGGCTCAATGGCCCGGGATGGACGAGGGAGACCGGCGCCTGCCCCGCCTGCGCCACGACCACGGTCATCCCCAGGTTCGAGGCCTCGAACAGCAGGCGAGCGAACTCGGTGGGCAGGTGGACGCAAC
This sequence comes from uncultured Salinicola sp., assembly GCF_937921195.1. Taxonomy (NCBI): domain Bacteria; kingdom Pseudomonadati; phylum Pseudomonadota; class Gammaproteobacteria; order Oceanospirillales; family Halomonadaceae; genus Salinicola; species uncultured Salinicola sp. The sequence goes on along the minus strand of NZ_CALFQK010000064.1, from coordinate 3,555 downwards.
CGTGGGATTCCGGGTAGCCCGGCAGGCCGCCGGCATGCAGTGCCACGCCGTCCCAGGTCAATCGCTGCTGGTAGGGCATCGGGGCGTTGCCGTAGAGATTGGAGCGGTGATCCTTGTCCTTCTGCAGCACGGTGAAGACTCCCGTGGGCGTCTCGTAGCCCTCGCGGCCGGTGCTGACGGTGGTGACGCCGATCAGGATGCCGTTGCGATAGACGTAGGCCCGCTGCTCGGTCAGGCTGACGACGACGGCCATCGGGCCGGCTTGCCTGTCGTCACCGCCCCAGATCCAGGCGCCGGGAGGCAGTCGATCGACCGCTGAATCGACGGGGCTCGACTGTTTCTCGCCCCAGAAAGGCACGGCAAAGCCGGCCGGCGAGACCAGTAGGGCAAGGCTCAACAGTAGCGTGAATCCCAGCCGAGGCATTGGAGGTGCTCCCTGACGACTGCCGGTTCCGTTCGCGTCTTCGACGCCCGGCGCCCTCTCAATGTCGCCCCTGCGGGAGAGCCTGGCAAGGTCCGCAAACAGGCGTCCGAGCAAGATCGTTCAGCGCACGCCGAGCCAGCGATGCTCGTGACCGTCCCCCTCGACCCTGGCCAGCGCGCACCGGGCCAGCGCGGAGCGCATCAGCCACTCCCGTTCGGGGTAGTAGGAGAAGACGAACTGGCCATCCTTCAGCACCTCGATCACGTCGTCGGCGACGCTGGGGCGCAGGGCGGGGCAACCCCAGCTGCGACCCAGGCGGCCCTGCGCCTCGCCGGCTTCCGGATTCACGTAGTCGGCACCGTGGATGACGATCGCGCGGCTCATCGCCGCGTCGTTGAAGCCGGGCTCCAGCCCCTCCATGCGCAGCGAGTGGCCGTTTCTGCCCTCGTAGGTCCGGCCGGTCAGGAACAGGCCCAGGCTCGAGGCGTGGGAGCCTTCCCGATTGGAGAAGTGGTCCGGGATGTCGCCGCCCGACCCCTGACCATGCGCCACCACCTCGCGGTAGAGGAGGGTGTTGCGGGCCAGGTCGAAGACCCACAGACGTGGCGTCAGTGAAGAGCGGCTGTAGTCGATGATCGCCAGGCGCCGTGCGTTCTCTCCCACGCCGTGCTGCTGCGCGCACTGCATGATCCCCAGCCCCAGGGCGACGACATCGGGATCGGCATCGGGGGCCAGTCGATCAAGGGATGCCGCTGTCGGCTGGTATATCACATCGGCGCGCGCCAGCAGGTCGGGAGCGGTCGGTGGCGTTGCCGCCGTCGCGGGGGGAATCGATGCCAGCAGCCCCGGCGAAGCGATCAGGAGGAGAGCCACGAGAGTCTTGAACATTGACGGTGTGGACGAGGTGGCCGGAAAGGCGCCAGCATGCTTGAGAAGTCCCACCGAGACAAGCGCCGTCAAGTGTCGCGACCGCCACTAAAGTCTAGGTGTAATGTCCGGGCCTTATTCGTAAATTGGCGCGCTTGACCAGAGTGCGGACCCTGCGGGTCCGTGTAGTACCTGCCGGATGCCCACAAGGCGTCTTACCAGCACCAGGGGCCCTAGATGATTACATTCATTGGATCGATCCTGCTATTGATAGTGGGCTACTTCACGTATGGGAAATTCGTGGAGCGTGTATTCGTCACCGATCGCAAGCGACGCACGCCTGCGTTCACCATGCGCGACAACATCGACTACGTGCCGATGAACACCACCCGGAATTCGCTGATTCAGCTGCTCAATATCGCCGGTGTCGGTCCCATCTTCGGGCCGATCCTCGGCGCGCTCTACGGTCCGGTGGCGTTCGTGTGGATCGTGATCGGCTGTATCTTCGCGGGCGCGGTACACGACTATCTCACCGGCATGATCTCGATCCGCAATCATGGCGCCCACCTGCCGCAACTGGCGGGCAAGTTCCTGGGCCGGGTGATGAAGCACGTGGTCAACGGCTTCGCCATTCTGCTGCTGCTGTTGGTGGGCACCGTCTTCGTGACCTCGCCGGCGGCGCTGCTGGCCAACATGACGCCGTTGTCGCTCACGCTGATCACGCTGGTGATCTTCGCCTACTATCTGCTGGCGACGCTGCTGCCGATCGACAAGGTCATCGGCCGGATCTACCCCTACTTCGGCGCGCTGCTGCTGTTCAGCGCGCTGGGTATCGGTCTGGGGATGATCTTCACCGGTGCGCCGATTCCCGAACTCTCGTTCCAGAACATGCATCCCCAGGGCGCACCGATCTTCCCGCTGCTGTTCCTGACAATCTCCTGCGGCGCGCTCTCCGGCTTCCATGCGACCCAGACGCCGATCATTTCCCGCACCACCGAAAACGAGGGCAACGGTCGCAAGATCTTCTACGGCATGATGATCACCGAGGGTGTCATCGCGATGATCTGGGCGGCTGCGGCGATGAGCCTGTTCCATGGCGACCACACGCTGTCCGACGTTCTGGCAGCCGGCGGTCCGGCCGCGGTGGTCAGTGAAGTCTCCACCACCATGCTGGGCGCCATTGGCGGTACGCTGGCCATTCTCGGCGTCATCGTGCTGCCGATCACCTCGGGCGACACGGCTTTCCGCAGCGCGCGCATGATCATTGCCGACTACCTGAAGATCGATCAGCGTCCCATCGTCAAGCGCCTGCTGATTGCCGCACCGCTGTTCGTGGTCTCCTACGCGCTGACCCATATGGACTTCACGCTGCTGTGGCGCTACTTCTCCTGGGCCAACCAGACCACGGCCGTCATCGCGCTGTGGGTCGCGACCATGTATCTGGTGCTGGCGCGCAAGCCGCACCTGATCACCTCGATCCCGGCGACGTTCATGACCATGGCGACCTTCACTTATCTCGCCTACGCGCCGATCGGCTTCGGCCTCTCGCTGCAGCTGAGCTACGTCGTCGCCGCCGTCGGCACGCTGATCTGCATCGCCCTGTTCATGAAGCGGGTACGGCGTCTGAGCGGCGGCATCTTTGCCGTCGACGAGCCGGAGGTGCCGGCCCATCTCGATGGAAAGGGGGACGAGGCGCTGGCGACGAGCTGATCGTCGACATCCCGGTTCGATAGTGCCTGCAAGCAAACGGGCCCGTGCCAATGGCACGGGCCCGTTTCTTTTCGCCGTCGCTGCCGTCGCGGCAGCGACGAGCGGGGAAACCGGCTCGATGGCCTCGAGCCGGTGCGCCGATCAGGAAGCCTGGTAGAGCTTGCCCAGTGCCGCGTTCAGCGTCTTGCTGGGGCGCATGGCCTCGCTCACCAGCTCGCCATTGGGGTGGAAGTAGCCCTTGATGTCCACCGGCTTGCCCTGCACCGCGTTGAGCTCGTCGACGATCGTCTTCTCGTTGTCGCCAAGCGTCCTGGCGATCTCTTCGAACAGTGACTTCAGCTCGCCGTCATCGGTCTGGGCGGCCAGCTCTTTGGCCCAGTAGAGCGCCAGATAGAAGTGGCTGCCGCGGTTGTCGAGTTCGCCGACCTTGCGCTTGGGCGACTTGTCGCTGTCGAGGAATTCGCCGTTGGCGCGATCCAGCGTCGCCGACAGGATCCTGGCACGGGCGTTGTCGAAGGTGCTGCCGAGATGCTCGAGCGACGCCGCGAGCGCCA